>JANWVL010000072.1 GCA_025056655.1 Candidatus Methylacidiphilales bacterium | reverse complement strand
GGGAGAGGATCAAGGGGGGAGGGTAGAGAGTGTTTGGCAATGAGAAGCCAAGGATAGGAGAGAGGAAGAGCTAAGGGAAGAGGCCCTCCGCGGAGAGGGGGGAGGGGATCTCTGCGGAGGGGTGGAAAGCGGCGGGGCGCTGGGCTTTGCGCCGGAGTCCAAAAAGAAAGCGGTGAGGCGCTGGGGCTTTGTGCCGCGGCGTAGTGTAAGGAAAGCGGTGAGGCGCTTCGCTTCGCGCCGCAGTCCAAAAAGGGGGGCGGCGGTTCGCGCTGTAGTCCAGAGGGGGAGATTAGGGTTCGATGAAGCGGGAGGAGATGTTGCCGCAGGCGTCTTCGGCGCGGATGAAGAGGGGTTTGCCTTTGTCGCGGGTGACGGTGAAGGTTTCGCGTGGGGTGTCGATGATGTGGTCGTTGGGTGGGGCGGGGAGGAATTCGTGGCCGTCGGTGGAGGTGGTGACGGAGGTGATTTCGCTGGCTTCTTCTTCGATGGTGAATTCGATGGATTCTGGGCTGATGCGGTTGACGCGGATGGTGGGGGGGGTGTTGTCGACGTAGAAGATTTCTGAGGTGGCGGTGGTGGTGAGGGCGTTGGTTTTGTAGTTGGAGGGTTCGTCGGTGGCTGTGAGGATGAGGCGGTAGCGGCCGTCTGGCCAGCCTGCGGTGTCCCAGGAGAAGAGGGTTTCGTTGATTTTTTCGGCGAGGAGGTGGGGTGTGGGGTCGTCGGCTTTTTGGAAGTGGAGGGTGAAGCGGAGTTTGTCGCCGTTGGGGTCGGAGGCTTTCCAGAGTGCGGTGCGGAGGCCGCGGCGTTCTTCGGGTTGGAAGCGGTTGGTTTCGGGTTTTGGGGTGGAGGAGGAGCTGGGGGGGGTAGTGAGGTAGTTAAGTAGTTGGTCGGGGGTGACGGATTGGGGGGATGTGGGGGAGTTGGGGATGAGGTTGAAGGCGACGTTGGGGGGGAGGATGTGGAATTGGGAGATTTGTGGGGGGATGTTTTTGTTGAGGTAGTAGAGGTCGATGCGGTGGAGGGAGGTGTGGGGGGGGAGGGTGAGTTCGTATTGGATGTAGCGGGCGGGGGGTGAGGTGATGCGGCCGTTTTGGGTGGGGGTCCAGGGGTGCCAGGATTTGTCTGGGGTGGGGGTGTTGCCGGAGCGTGTGCGGGCGGTGATGGTGGGGGAGCCGTGGATTTTGAGGTGTCCCCATTGGGAGTGGATTTGGGCGTCGAGGATGGGGCTGGTGTAGGTGTGTGGAGTGTGGGGGGTGTTGGGGTCGAGGGTGTAGAGGCGGGGTGGGTTGTTGGTGGCGATGAGCCAGGATTGGGGGTTGAGGGGGAGGATGTGGGTGATGGATTCGGAGGGGAGTTTGAGGAGGCGGTTGATGGAGCGGGTGGTGGGGGTGTAGGTGTAGAGGTAGCCTGCGGGGCCTGTGCCAATGTATAGGGTGTCTTGGTGGTGGGTGAGGGTGAAGATGGTGTCGTCGCTTTCCCAGATTTTGTGGGGGTAGAGTGTGGGGAGGTGGAGGGCGTAGAGGTGGGAGGCTTTTTGTTGACTGGACTGGCGATCGGGTCGTGGGGTGGTGGGTGAGGGGTTGGTGGGGCGGGTTTGGAAGAATTGTGGGCGTGGGGTGGTGGGGAAGGAGTTTTGGGGGGTTTGGTTTTGGTTGGGGGATTGGTTGGTGGAGGGTTGTTGTGGGGTGGCGTTGGCGGAGAAGTAGATGAGGTCGGGTGGGGCGACGGCGATGCTGTTGACTTCTTGGAGGCCTGTGGCTGCGAGGACGACGGCGGTGTCTTTGGCGGGGATGAGGTAGAGGTAGCCGGAGTTGGCTGAGCCGGCGAGGAGTCGGCCTTGGGGGTCGAGGGCGAGGGTGCGGATGTGGGTTTCGTCGGAGTCGTAGTAGATTTCGGATTGGTTTTGTGGGTTGAGTTTGTAGATGATGCCGTCGGTGCCGGTGGCGATGTAGAGATTGTCTTGGGCGTCGCAGACCATGCTCCAGATGTATTTGGCTTTGGGGTCGAAGATGACGGCGGGTTTGTCTTTGCCGCGGAGTTCGTAGATTTTTCCGTCTGGGGAGGTGGCGATGTTGATTTTGCCGGATTGGCGGCGGACGATGCTGTGGATGAAGTTTTCTTGGAATTTTTCTGTGGCTTCGAGGTTTTTGCCGTTGAGGAGGTAGAGGCGGCCGTCGGTGCCAGTGCCGATCCAGTGTTTGTCGGCTTCTGGGAGGATGGCCCAGATGTTTTCGGCGGTGGGTTCTGCGAGGGGTGTGGGGAGGGGTGCGGGGAGGAGGGTGCCGTCGGCGGTGAGGGTGGTGGTGGGGTTTTCGCCGGGGGCGAAGTCGTCGTAGGTTTGGAGGGTGAAGCGTTGTTGCTCGGTGGTGTGGGTGGTGGTGGGGGTGAGGTGGAGGAGGAGGGCGGCGGTGATGAGGAGGGATGAGGTGCGGAGAGATGGATTCATGGCTTTGGTTTGTGAGGTGAGATTCGAGTGGTGGAAGTGTGGAGGAGTGTGAGGTTTTTGTTTTGAATATGCATTAGGGGGATTGGGTGGGGCGGTCAACTTGTAGGGTGAGGTCGATGAGGCCTTGGATGAGGGCGGGGAGGGGGAGTGAGGTCTCGGTCCAGATGTGGTGGGGGAGCGGTTGGGCGCGTGTGGAGGTGGTGGAGCGTTCGAGGAGTTTGAGTATGGAGGGGGGGAGGGAGGGCATGGGGCGGGTGTCGAGGATTTGGCCGATGGTGGGGGTGAGGATTTGGGCGTAGAGGGCGTTGGTGCGGCGGCGGGAGTTGAGGGTGTGGATGATGGAGGGGAGGTGGGTGGTGGAGTTGAGGCGGGGGGGTGTGTCGAGGGCGTCGAGCTCGCGTGCGCCGGCGATGCGTAGGGTGAGTTGGGTGCCGGGGCGGATGTTTTCTGGGATGGGGAGGATGAGGGTGTGGGTGTGGGTGGAGTTGGTGAGGCGTTCGCGGAGTGTGGTGGTGAGGCGGATTGAGGCTTGGCGTGGGTAGAGGTTGAAGTCGGTGGAGGCTTTTTCGATGGTCCAGATGTGTTGTTTTTCTGAGGTGTGGACGTGCAGGTCGAGTCGTGTGGCTTTGACTGGGGTGATGTCTTGGCGGTAGAGGGTGAGGAGGGGGAGGAGTTGTTGGATGATGGCGTCGAAGATTTCGAAGTCTTGGCCGGAGTGGAAGAGGGAGAGGTCGAGTGTGGGGAGGTTTTCGAGGTGGAGGGAGGCGGTGATGTCTGCGGTGAGGATGCGAGAGGAGGTTTGGTCGGAGCCTTCGAGTGCGGCGGCGAAGGCGAAGGCGAGGAGGGTGGGGGTGATGAGGGGGTGGTTGATGAATTGGCCGGAGAGTGTGGGGAGGGGTTTGTGGTTGTGTTCGCGGTGGATGGTGTAGGTGGCTAGGTGTGGGGATGGGCCGATGAGGCCGGCGATGGCGGAGAGGCGGTCTTGTAGGATGGTGCCGAGTGGGGGTCCGATGTTGGAAAGTTTGTAGGGGAGGAAGTAGCTGGGGATGGTGGAGATGATTTCTGCGTTGGCCATGGGGAATTCGGTTTCGCCGAAGGCGAACATGGGGTGGCCGAAGCCGAGGATGCGGTTGCTTTCTCGCCATGTGAGGGTGCCGGTGCCGCCGATTTGGATGTCGCCGGTCATGAGGAGGGCGGAGACGGGCGAGCCGGGCTTGAGGAGGTTGGGATTGGAGAGGGGATGGGGGGAGGGGTGGGGGTGTGGCCGTGATGCAGCGGCGGGGATGGGGATGTAGTTGTTGTTGGCGATGGGAAGGGGGAATCGGGAGAGGAGGAGTTCGGCGTTTTGTGGGGAGAGGCCGGTGTAGGTGAGGGGGATGGCGAGGGGCTGGATTTGTTGGGAGAGGAAGTGGAGGGAGTGGGGGGGTCGGGTGTGACTTATGGGGAGGAATTTTGTTTTTTGCTTGGGTGGATGTGTTGTGGTGAGGTGTGGGTAGAGCTTAGTGAAGTGTAGGGTGGTGGGGGAAGGGGAGAGGGAGGTGTTGTGGGGTGGCATCATTTGATTGACGGTGAGCATGTCTTGGATGGGGGTGAAGCCGCAGTGACCGTCTTTTTCGAAGAGGGTGATTCGGCGTGAGAGGGCGCCGGCGAGTTTGCCTTCGATGTAAAGAGGGCTCCCGCTCATGCCATGGACGGCGCCGGTGAGGGCGGTTTTTTCGTCGGTGAGTTTGGCGATGATGAGGTGGAGACCTGGGCCGAGCATGTTGTAGGCGGTGCCGAGGATTGTGGTTTGGATGGGGACAATCTCGGTGCCTTGTAGGACGGTGTAGGTGGTGCCGGTGAGGCCGGGGCGTATGTCTTCGAGTGGGAAGATGGGGGTGGTTTCAGGGGGAGAGTCTGAAGCGATAGCAGAATAGTCTGCCAATGCATGGAGATGTATTATTGTCGTAAGAAATAGGGTGAGGCTGAGTCGCCACATTAAGTGCGTATTATACTTGTAAGCAGTGGCGTGGCTAGAGGTAAGTTTTGCTGTTATTAAAAAAAAAGTGGCATAGACCGAAGTCTATGCCACCTTTGAGTGGGTTAGAAGTGATGCGGGTTAGGCGTTTTTGCGGCGAAGGCGGAAGAGGAGGAATCCGATGCCGAGGGCGATGAGGGCCCAAGTGGAGGGCTCGGGGATTGCTGTGAAGGTGAAGTTGTCTACGGCGAGTCCGGCATCGCTTCCGGTATTATCAAAATCTCTCCAAGCGATGAAGAGGATCTGACCCGGTTGCCAGTTTAAGCCTGTGATAGTGGATGTGATGCCTGCGGTGCGGTTGGCGGCGAGGTTGCCGTCTAGTGCAGCGCTGTTTGTTACTGGGCTGGGACCAACTAGGTCGAGTGGAGTGTGTGCGATCATCCCTGTGGAGGAGAGGAAGTTTGTAGGGCTGACACCCGGGGTGACATCGAATCCATAGAAGAAGGATAGGGTGTTTTGCTGATTTGTAGAGGATCGCCAGAATTCGCCGTCGTAGGTGATGGTGAATTCTGTGAGGGTGATGCCGGTCTGATTAAGTATTGCTGCGCCGAAGGCCATGGTGTTTGTACCTGACGCAAGGGCTCCGAGTGCTCGATCAGTTGAACCGTTAGGACCGTAGCTGTAGAGTCCGCCGCTGGTTGCACTTCCATCATTGGCTGTGAAGTTGGTGGCGGTGGTGCCAGCTCCCGCGATTTTGGCTCCTTGCCAACCGGTTAGGTTTGGTATGGGTGACTGTGCGCCGATAGTCGCGGAAAATGCATTTCCGACGTTGCCTGAGGAGATCAAGCCGTCGAAGTTTTCCGAGAGTGTAGAACCTGGGGTGGTGTAGTTTATGAACTGTGCATGAACTCTTGCGAGCGGTAGGGCCGCTGCAAGACCGACTAGGAGGAGGGGTGTTAGTTTTTTCATATGAGGGTAAGTTGGGTTTGTGGTTAGGGTTTTGGGTTGAGGTTATGTGGTTTGGGGTTGTCCGCAAGTGAGGGGCTTGCGGTGTTGAGGAGGTATTGAGCGAGCTGGCTGTGGGGGTAGCAGCATCGGCTCAATCCCGAGAGGGGAAATTGGTGGAGGAGTGTTGGCATAGCCGCATTTTTTTATAGTGGCAGCATAGAAAGTTTTAAGTTGTTGTCAATTAGTGTATTTAAAAATTTTTGTAACATTTGTTTATAAAGTTGGATGTGTTTAAAGGGTTGCTGCGGGTGATGGGACTTGAGTTTTAGTCATGGAGGGTTGGGTATGGAAAGGTTGTTTGTGGATGCAGGATTCGGGATGAGTTATCTGGTTGGCAATCGGGCTGTATGTAAGGGATTTTAGGGATTGGAGAAGGGATTGGGTTTTTGTTGGTCTGATGGTGGATGGTGTTGTCTGCGGGTGGTGTAGTGGTGGAGTTGGCGATTTGTTGGGAGATAGAGGATGGGGTGTCGTTTGTTTGAGTTTTATTTTGATGAATATCTTTGAGTGGGGTGAAGGTGAGGGAAGCACTAGGATTGTGTTGGGGTGGTGGTTAAGTTGTGTCAGGCATTTTTGTTGCGGCGAAGGTGGAAGAGGAGGAGGCTAATACCGAGGACGATGAGTGCGAATGTGGAGGGCTCTGGCGCAGGAGTTAAGGAGAAGTTGTCTACGGCGAGTCCGGCATCGGATCCAATATTATCTTGATCTCTCCAGGCGATGAAGAGGACTTGACCTGGTTGCCAGGAGATGCCTGTGACTGTGCTTGTAATACCTGCCGTGCGGTTGGCTGGGAGATTGCCATCGAGGGGGAAGCTGTTTCCATTTGGGGCTGGGCCGATGAGGTCGAGTAAGGGGAAGGGGATCATATTTGGGGAACTGAGGAAATTGGATAGATTTACTCCTGGGGTGACATCGAAGCCGTAGTAGAAACTAAGGGTATTTAGCTGAGCGTTAGGGGATCGCCAGAATTCACCGTCGTAAGTGATGGTGAATTCAGTGAGGGTGTGTCCTGTCAGGTTGGCGATGGCAACGCCAAAGGCCATAGTGTTGTTAGAGCTGGCTAAGGCGCCAAGGGCGCGTTCGGTGGAGCCGGCGGAGCCATAGCTGTAGAGGCCTCCGTTGGGAAAGCTTCCGTCGCTTGCAGTGAAGTTGGTGTTGATGCTAGAAGCTCCACTAATTTTGGTTCCATACCAACCCGTAAGGCCTGGAATACCGGCTTGTATGCCTGGGGTGGAGGAGAAGACATTGGGGACGTTACCTGAGGAGATGAGGTTGTCGAAGTTTTCGGATATGGTGGTTCCGAGAGTGGTGTAATTTATGATTTGGGCGTTTATGTTTTGGATCTGGAGGGTGGCCGTCAAACAGAGGAGGATGGGAGTGATTTTTTTCATGGGTTAAGTGGAGTTTTGGGGTTGTGAGTTGACATGAGTTGAGATTGCGCGGGGTGATTGGGGAGGTTTAATATTGAGTCGGTGGCAGCTTGCTCGCCTTTTAGGCGCAAGGCCGTGGGCACGGGAGCAAACTGATTGGAAAATGTTTTTGGAGCGGTAAGCGGTATTTTGGGGCTCGTCGTGGGATGAGGGGAGAGGTTGTAAGATGGGCGGTGTCGCGATGGTGCGAGTTACAATTTTTTGTAACGAGATGTGAAAAGGCAGGGGTGGTGATTTATGAAGGGGTGTGGGGGATGTTACCATAGGCAAGGGTGAGGCGCTCAACGGTGGCGAGGGTTTCACCGGCTAGGGTGACGGTGGCGTTGAAGACAGCGAGGGGGAGGCGTTCGCGCACGGGGATGACTTCGATGTGGATGGTGTCGCCTGGACGGGCTTTGCGGTGGAAGTGGGCGTTTTCTAGGGAGACAAAGAGTGGGATGGCGCCTGTTTGGGCTTTTTCTTTTGGAACGATCACTTCGATTAGGTAAAGGCAGGCCGCTTGTCCTGCGGCTTCGAAGACAATGACGGCGGGCACGGTAGGGTCCCCGCGAAAATGGCCTTGGAAGAATTCTTCTTGGCCAGTGAAGGTGTATGAGGCGTAGACACGATTGTTTTGAATGGTGGCTTTGGATAGGAAAAGGAAAGGATGCTGCTGCGGGAGGATGAGGTGAAGCTTTTCGCGGTCGTAATTTAGGGTGGCTGGAAGGGCATCGGGATGGGCTTGAGAGGCAGATGGGGAAAGTGTGGCGATTTTGTGTTGAATGAAGTTCTTTACGTCGCCGAGGGTGCGGATGTCGCGGAGTTCAGAATCTTCGATGCGCATGGAGAGGACCTCTTCGATCGTCATGACAATTTCGAGCATGGTGAGGGAGTCGATGCCGAGGTCTTCGGCAAGGCGAGTAGAGTCATTGGCGGAGCGGATTTTTTCAACGTTTTCCGGCGGCATGAAGCGGGCGATGATCCCAGTGACAATGGTGGGGACTTGTGAAAAGTCGTTGTGTTCGCGGAAAGCGATGGCGGCCTGAATTGTGGTATCGTCACATCGCTTTAGGGCGGTTTTAAGTTGCGAGAGCTGATCTTCCGTCAAGGAGGGCATAGCGGATTTTGTTAATAAAAGAGAATGGGGGGTGGTGCAATGCTTTTGTGGGGATAGAGAGCGGATATTTTCAGCGTTGTTTCTTTTAGGAATGGTGACAGTATGCGGTGCTCATGCAAAGGATGCCGGCATACGATTGGTCGCGGTGGGAGCCGAGAGATCGCGCGACGCTTTTATTTGTGCTCGATAATGAAAGGCGTAGGGTGTTGTTGATCGAAAAGAAAAGAGGCCTTGGAGCGGGGAAGGTGAACGGACCGGGAGGCCGCGTAGAAACTGGCGAGACGCCTGAAGATGCCGCTGTGCGGGAGACACAGGAGGAGATCGGGATAAGGCCGCTTGATCCGGTGTTAATGGGGGAGTTGAGTTTTCAGTTTCGGGATGGATATGGGCTTTTTTGCAGTGTGTTTGCGGCTTGCAGGTATGAAGGGGAATTGGTGGAGACGGCAGAAGCTAAGCCTTTTTGGGTTGAGCAGGAGGCAATTCCTTACGAGCGGATGTGGAAAGATGATGCATTGTGGTTGCCCTTATTATTGCGAGGTCAGAGGTTTCGAGGATGTTTTTATTTCGATGGTGATGAGATGCTGGAGCATCGGATCGAGATCGTGGAGCAATTTTAGAGTTGAGACGTTTAGGGAAGTCTATGGTTAACACAAATTTTTGGTGGCGATTTGGGACCTCGTTGGCGTTGTGGGCAGTGGTGTTTGGTTTGATTTTTTCAGGTTGGAACTTTGGGTCGTGGGTGGTGCTCACCCTTTTTGGGCTAGCGGCGCAATGGGAATTTTACAGGGCTCAGGAGGAAAAACATTTGCGCGTCTATAAACACAATGGGATTTTTTGTGGGCTACTGTTGTTTTTGGGGGTCGGGTATTTTTTGGTGTTGAGGCCTGAGCAAGCGGGGAATTTTGGGTTGTTTCAAGAGCTGACTTTTGTGGTTTTGATCATATCAGTCTTGATACGACTTGTTTTGGTTCCAGAACCTAACTCGACTCCGATTTTGACAGTGGCTTTGACGGTGTTTGGCTTTTTTTATGTATCGTATTTGTTTAGCTTTGCTGCATTGCTTTCCTACAGCATCCACGCAGAGGTAGAAGGGCGATTTTTGTTGCTCTATTTGCTTATAGTGACGAAGTTTACGGATATGGGAGCCTATTTGACAGGGATGCTCATAGGCCGCCACAAGATGATACCGCACATCAGTCCTAAAAAGACTTGGGAAGGTTTTGTCGGGGGATTAGTATTTGCGATCACCGTCAGCGTAGCCTTGGCGTATCTGTTCCCCAACGGCTTGAAGCTTTTCCACTCTTACCATGCTTATGCGCTGGGACTTTTACTTGCACTAGCTAGTGTCGTGGGGGATTTGGCGGAAAGTGTGGTGAAACGAGACGCTCATATTAAAGATTCAGGCAAGTCGATTCCCGGTATTGGTGGGGCGCTGGATTTGATTGATAGTCTTCTTTTTACCGCACCGGTGCTTTATTTCTATTTGAAGTTTATCTTACTGCCCCCATGATGAGTATGAAAAAGCGCGTCGTCATCCTTGGCTCAACGGGTTCGATAGGTCAAAGCGCTCTTAAGGTCGCTCGAGATTTGCCTCAACACATGGAGGTTATTGGTCTGGCGGCACATCGGCAAGTGGATGCGTTGCTTGCACAAGCTCATGAATTCAAGCCACAGGCGATTTCCATTTCGGATGAAACGTTATACCCTGTGCTTCGCTCAGAGGCTCCACGGCAAACAAAAACCTTCTCCGGTGCGTCGGGATTGATTGAACTAGCTACCCTTGCCGATGCGGATCTCATCCTGATCGCGATCGTCGGCACTCAAGGGTTGCAACCCGCTCTTGCTGCTATCCGTTCAGGCAAAGACATCGCCGTTGCGAGCAAAGAAATTCTCGTCATGGCAGGTGAGATTGTCATGCGTGAGGCAGAAAGACACAACGTTCGCGTGCTTCCTGTAGATAGCGAGCACAATGCTATCTTTCAATGTTTGGAAGGTCATTCTCACAAACACATTTCGCGCCTTATTCTTACAGCTTCAGGAGGTCCGTTCCGGCAATCCTCAGCAGAGGAGATAGCGCGCGCTACTCCAGCACAAGCTTTGCGGCATCCAACATGGAAAATGGGCGCCAAAATCACCATAGACTCTGCGACTCTTTTTAATAAAGGCCTTGAAATGATCGAGGCGCGTTGGCTCTTTAATGTTCCGATCGACCGGGTGGATGTCCTTATCCATCCGCAGTCCATAATACATTCCATGGTTGAATTTATCGATGGCTCACAGCTTGCTCAGATGAGCCATACCGACATGTGTTTCCCGATCCAATATGCGATTACTTATCCTGAACGTCTTCCCAATACTCTACCACCGCTCGATCTCACACAAATTCGCGCACTTACCTTTGAGCCTCCTGACCCGGTTCGCTTTCCTGCTATAAATCTTGCTCGGCAGGCGGGTCAGATTGGCGGCACACTGCCTGCAGTCTTCAACGCCGCCAACGAAGTTGCTGTCGCTGCTTTTCTCGACGAAAAAATCCCTTTCCCTGCGATATGGGAAACGGTATCAGCCACCATGCAAGCACACGCGCCTACTCTCCATCCGCATCTAGAAGAAATTCTTCAAGCTGATGCATGGGCGCGTGAATATGCTCGCGCACATCTTCATCTGGATTGTTCTCCTGTTGTTTTATGATTCACAACCTCCTCATCCTCATTGAAGTCATTTTGCTTTTTAACCTTCTCATCCTCGTTCATGAGCTCGGCCATTTCTTAGCGGCCCGCTGGCGAGGTCTTTACGTGGATCGCTTTGGCATTTGGTTTGGAAAACCGATCTGGCAAAAAAAAGTGGGCGACGTCACCTACTCGATCGGCTGTATTCCTGCAGGTGGATTTGTCTCGATCCCCCAAATGGCGCCCATGGAGATTATCGAAGGGAAAATTGAAAACGAAAAACTCAAAGAGCTTCCTCCAGCTCCACCTCTGGATAAAATCATCGTCGCTGCGGCCGGTCCGTTATTCAGCTTCCTGCTTGCCTTTGTTTTTGCTTGCATCATTTATTTCGTTGGCCGTCCGACATCCGAATCGGAAACGACCACGACTGTAGGCTATGTGATTCCGGAATCGCCAGCGGCCAAAGCTGGCATTCAACCTGGCGACCAAATCCAAAAGATAGACGGTCACGCTGTTCACCGTTTCCGCGGTGCGGGGGCATCCATCACGTGGCGCATCATTAGCAGCGAAAACGAAACGCTCACGATCGATCTTTTACGGCAAGGACAACCGCTTACCTTGCAAGTCACGCCTGAGCGTCACAGCACTCAATTTTGGGAGCGGCGCGGCCTTCGCTACATCGGGATTTCTCCCGCGATCAGCTTGAT
>JANWVL010000071.1 GCA_025056655.1 Candidatus Methylacidiphilales bacterium | reverse complement strand
GGATCGGCGGAGAGGAAGCGCGCGGTGGGATAATGATACAGCCTTGCGCCCATGTGAATCACATCGCCTTCCGTGCGATACCCCCGCCAGCCGCTAGCTTCATGCAAGCCCACCCCCTCCCCAAGCCGCTTCTTTTCTGCTTCTCGGGATGGGCTGTATCTACACTGCATTTTTAACATCATTTTCTTTTTTTTTAATCTCATTTGTCTCTCTCATTTTCTTTCACTTCGATTCCTGCCCATATCACAATTTTTTTGAGGTTTTTTTTGTTCTTGAAATACATGTATAAGATAAATGCTAAAGCTGATAACGATAGTTCTACAAATCTATTTTCACCCAAGAAAATGACTCGTGTTAATGATGGTAATCCGATTACAAATAAAAAGATTACACTGTAATTGAGAAATACTGAAAATACAGAATATACAAAAGCACGGATTGTTTTTTTATGATATATAAAGCTATATGCAAGATTATATACACCTACACCTAGGCAGTATGAATAAAAAAATGGGGCGTTAAAAACAAAATTTTTTAATGAACCAGGAAAGAAAAAATCAGAGGTCACAATGATTAAAAGAACGCATAAGGAATAGCTTAAAAAATACAATATTCCATCTGCAATAGATTTGTATCGGATTAACAATTGTTGCATCAGAGTTTTTTTATTTATAGTTCTTGTGCGGTGATGCTAAATTATTAAATATAGAATTACTATAATTTTGGCTAAGCATGTTATAGCCATTACTAAACGTATCTAGAATTACACTTTCAGTGAGTCCACTTGTTAAATTTGAAATAATGTAATTTACTGCTATTTTTGCTGCAGTTATTTCACTCATATCAGTCCAAACTCCATTCATCGTCATGGTTGTCGCTCGATTAGATACAGCTTGAATACCTCCTGTTCCTCCAACCATAAAATTTAAAGGATTAACATTATCTAATACAGTCCCAAATCCATACGATAGGCCTGTCTCAAAAGTCAGCTTTACCGGGTCTATAGATTCTCCAGTTAATAGACCGGTTATGATATTTTGATTATACGTCCCTGCGGCTGAAGATAATCCTGGATTTCCCGTTACCATATACGTCAACCCAGACATCGCGCCACTCACAGCAGAAGACGTGTAACCCTTCCATCCCATATCTTCTCCTGCAATATCTTTTACCCCAGTGATCGCCATATTCACACTTGCGCCTGCTCCAGCGTAAGACATGGCAGCTTTCATGCCCGCTTGAGAGAATGGTATTGACGATAATGTCAAACCACCTCCAACCATACCCACTCCATATAACAGCACATTCTTTTGCGTTTCAATAAAAGCATTCACCACCACCTCAAATTCTTTATTCAGTTGATTGGCAAATGCCGCCGTGCTTCCTCTTGGCGCGTTCCCAAAAGCTTCATTGGCGCCCATCGACTCAAAAAATCTCCCACTCGGATCCACGCCACTCACCGGATCATTATTCGCATAACTGTAAAGACTCATATCCGAGGCGTGGCCGAGGGGATCGGCGGAAAGGAAGCGGGCGGTGGGATAATGATACAGCCTTGCGCCTATGTGAATCACATCG
>JANWVL010000070.1 GCA_025056655.1 Candidatus Methylacidiphilales bacterium | reverse complement strand
GCCGAAGAGGCTGTCAGGGTTTTGAACAACTAGATTGCGAACACTCGCTGCCGCTGGCATGGAGTTGCGAATGCTTTGTTGAGTGATGTTATTGTTAGAGAAGAGATAATACTGATCAAGAAAACCGATCGGGTCTCCAGTAATATAGTTGCTTTTGGGATTGATGTGGATGAGGGGTAGTTGGGAGTTGCTGGCCACAGGGGAATTCGGGAGAAAGGGGCCACCTCGATGGTGGTATGTATCAAACACGGATTTGTTTGCAGCGCTAGAGGACACATAACTGTCGCAAAAAGGAGGGTTCACTATATGAAATGCTCGCGGATAAACACCTAAAATGCCATTAGCGTTTGAAAACACTACTCGAGTATCAAAATCTCGACCTTCACCTCCCCCACCCCAAGGTGGCTTACTGGATGTGGGGATATTACGAGCAAGTTGTGCGATTACACCATGACTTGCCACATATCCTGATCCCGGGGTAGGAAGAGGCGAAATTGGACCAGAGCGGGTGAGATTTATATTGTGTTGAATGGCATTTGCTGCGGATGATACGGATTGTAGTGGGGTTTTGCTAAAATCACTTAGCCTTCGAGTGGTAACGATCGTGATCTGACCGGCAGGAAAGTTGGTATTGGATAGGTTTATATTTACGTCTAAATCTCCGGGTCGAATTACAATTTTACCGTCATAGGGAATGAACCATCCCGGGGTATTGGTGATTTTAAGGGTGTGATTTTCTTTGAAGCTAATTGTTTCGGTGTAGGGATTAAAAAATTTTAAGATGTAGCTTACACGAATCCCGTATTGATTAGCTGTAAATCCATCTTGTTGAACGCTCATAGCCGTTTCGATGAGGTAAGGGATGCGGCGTTTTCCATAGGCGGCGATTGGGTTTAAGGATTCCTGGGCGCCATTGGGCAAGGCTTGGAAGATTTGGCTGCTGAGGCTGCTGAGGTCGGTTTCGGTTTGGATGATGTGCCTTGGGTCGATGGAGAAGTTTTGATAGAAGGTGCCGTTGTCGGCATAGACGTAGGTAGGGGGGTTGTTGTAGCCGTGGATGTGGTCGTGGATGTTGATGGCGAGGCGTTTGAGGTAGCCGATGGCGAGTGGGCGAAGGGCGTCGTTGTAGGGGACGGG
>JANWVL010000069.1 GCA_025056655.1 Candidatus Methylacidiphilales bacterium | reverse complement strand
GCCGAAGAGGCTGTCAGGGTTTTGAACAACTAGATTGCGAACACTCGCTGCCGCTGGCATGGAGTTGCGAATGCTTTGTTGAGTGATGTTATTGTTAGAGAAGAGATAATACTGATCAAGAAAACCGATCGGGTCTCCAGTTATATAGTTGCTGTTGGGATTGATGTGGATGAGGGGTAGTTGGGAGTTGCTGACCACAGGGGAATTCGGGAGAAAGGGGCCACCTCGATGGTGGTATTTATCAAACTCGGATTTGTTTGCAGCGTTAGAGGACACATAACTGTCGCAAAAAGGAGGGTTCACTATATGAAATGCTCGCGGATAAACACCTAAAATCCCATTAGCGTTTGAAAACACTACTCGAGTATCAAAATCTCGACCTTCACCTCCCCCATCCCAAGGTGGCTTACTGGATGTGGGGATATTACGCGTAAGTTGTGCGATTACACCATGACTTTCCACATATCCTGATCCCCTGGCAGGAAGAGGCGAAATTGAACCAGAGCGGGTGAGATCTATATTGTGTACAATGGGATTTGCTGCGGATGACACGGATTGTAGTGGGGTTTTGCGAAAATCACTTAGGCTTCGAGTGGTAACGACCGTGATCTGACCGGCAGGAAAGTTGGTATTGGATAGGTTTATATTTACGTCTAAATCTCCGGGTCGAATTACAATTTTACCGTCATAGGGAATGAACCATCCGGGAGTATTGATGATTTTGAGGATGTGATTTTCTTTGAATGTGATTGGCTCGGAATAGGGATTGAAAAATTTCAAGATATAACTTACGCGAATCTTATATTCTGTCTTTCCGAAACCTTGTTGATCTACGCTCATGGCCGTTTCAACGAGGTAAGGGATGCGGCGTTTTCCGTAGGCGGCGATTGGGTTTAAGGATTCCTGGGCGCCATTGGGCAAGGTTTGGAAGATTTGGCTGCTGAGGCTGCTGAGGTCGGCTTCGGTTTGGATGATGTGGTTGGGGTTGATGGAGAGGTTTTGATAGAAGGTGCCGTTGTCGGCATAGACGTAGGTAGGGGGGTTGTTGTAGCCGTGGATGTGGTCGTGGATGTTGATGGCGAGGCGTTTGAGGTAGCCGATGGCGAGTGGGCGAAGGGCGTCGTTGTAGGGGACGGG
>JANWVL010000068.1 GCA_025056655.1 Candidatus Methylacidiphilales bacterium | reverse complement strand
TTTCCCATGCCCTCCTGGGAAAACGCATCGGCCGTCGAGCCCTCCTCTACGGAGCCATCGTCGGCAACATCCCTGACCTCGACATCCTCGCCAACCCCTGGCTCGACCCCCTCCAGCGCCTCCAATCGCATCGCGGCCTCTCACACAGTCTTCCTGTTCTTGCCGCAGCTTCGCCCCCTCTAGCCTCTCTACTGAAGAAACTCGACCCCACCACCCGTCCAATCCCTTCAACCCTACTCACCCTTACCCTCTTCCTCATCCTCGCAACTCACGCCCTCCTCGACGCCTGCACAGTCTACGGCACCCTCCTCCTCGCACCCTTTTCCAACCACCGATTCAGCTGGAATCTCATCTTCATCATCGACCCCATCTTCACCCTCCCACTCCTCGCAGCCACAATTCTAGCCCTGTGGCTCCCACCTCCTAGAAAAATAACCTCCCTGGCTCCCAAGATAGCCCTCCTCATCGGCACCCTCTACCTCCTCAACCTCCACCTCATCAAATCCCACATCCAGACGCGATTCGAGCGCGCACACCTCACCCAAAACCTCATCACCCTCTCACCCCCCTTTACAGCACCAACCTTTCCAGGCCCCTTACTCTGGCGCCAAATCATACGCGCCCCCGAGGGCTGCTACATAGCCTACGCATCACTCCTTGACCCCCCATCCCTACGCATCACCCACACCCTCCTCCCATTCCCCCTAGCACTCCAAGAACAATGGCAACACCACCCCGCCATCCAAAAACTACAATGGTTCGCCCAACATCACGGCTACCTCTCCGCAGACCCAGACTCCCCCACCTCCCCACCCGCACTCATCTTCCACGACCTCCGCTTCGGAGAAATCCGCACCGATCCTCTCGCCACGCTCACTCCCGAAAATACCTTCGCCATATTCCGTTGGCGTTTCATCCCACGCCCAGATGGCACTTTCAAACTCCACACCCTCCGCCCCACCATCCCACCCCGTCATGCCTTCCCCATCCTATGGCAGCGCCTCCTCGGCCAACCAGTCCTGTAAAAATCCAACCCCACTAAATCGTCACCTAACACTCATACAAAAATCCTTCTAACTCCCAAAATTCCCCCGCCCTCACGACACCCCCACCACACAACCCAACCCCTCACTAAACTCTCACCACAACCATGACCCCCTCCCCCCCTCACACCGCATTCATCCTAGGCGCTGGCCTCGGCACCCGCCTGCGCCCCCTCACCGATCACTGCCCCAAACCCATGCTCCCCATAGCAGGCCGCCCCATGATCACCTACGCCATGGATCACCTCATCCAGCACGGCGTCACCCGCTTCATCATCAACACCCATCACGCCCCCGAAGCCTACTCCAAAGGCTTCCCCCACCATTCATGGAAAAACCACCCCATCACCTTCGTCCACGAGCCAATCCTCCTCGACACCGCCGGTGGACTCAAAAACATCGAACCCCACCTCACCCCCACCGACGAAAACATCTGGCTCTACAACGGCGACATCCTCACCTCCCTCCCCCTCCAGCCCCTCCTCGACGCCCACCTATGCGATCCAACACGCCACATCACCCTCGCCCTCCGCACCCAGGAGCACCCCCGCAACGTCCGCTTCGATCCCACCACCTCGCGCATCCTCGACCTCCGCCATCGCCTCGGAGTTTCCCACGGCCTCACCACCCTCTACGCCGGCATAGCCCTCGTACGCCGCTCATTCTTCTCCTTCCTCATCCCCGGCCGCATCGAATCCCTCGTAGAAGTTTTCCTTCGCATGATCCAAGCCAAAATCCCCGTCCACGGTCACTTGATCAACGAAGGCCACTGGACCGACCTCGGCACCCTCCAAGATTACCAACACACCCTCTCACATCCCCCAAACCTAAACCCTAAACAACCCACCGCTGCATCAACGGACGCATCTGCTGCTGTTCAACTCTCAACCGATAAAACGGCCACAGATAACGAAAAGCCGGTGCAACCGCCTCCCTTTTCATCAACCCCTCCACCTCATCAAAACTAAACACACCCAAAGCCTCAATCTCCTCCTCGTTAGGCTTGAAATCTCCCCCCCCCAGCCATCTCACCTCATACACCCACACAAACTCCCACCCCGTCTCCTCACACGCATCCAACTTAAAGATTGCCCGTAAGCCACGCGCCTTTACTCCCAACTCCTCCTCAAACTCCCGCTCCGCCGCCATCAAATAACTCTCCCCCGCATCCACATGCCCCGAGCACGTCGAATCCCAGCACAACGGATGCTGCCGTTTATACCGGCTCCTCCGTTGCAGCCACACCTGCCCCTTCTCGTCTCGCACGAGCACATGCACCGCGCGATGCCGCAGCCCCTCAGCATGGATCCGCTCCCGAGTCGCCTGCCCGATCACCTCATCTTGAAAATCCACCACGTCATACATCTCTACCGCCATACCGTTCCCTTTCCTTTACGAATCCACCGGCACATACCTCTGAAGCACCACCTGCAAAAACTGCGTCAACGCCCGCCGCGCCTCATGCAGATGCCCCACAAACCGCATAAACGGCCCCACCTCGCCCCAATGCGTCATCAGATAAAACAAAAACCGCACCACCCTCCCCGCCGTCCACTTCGGAACAAACGCCCGCTCCAACGCCCCAATCGGCAACACATCATCACTCGTATCACTCACCACGCGCACAGCTAAAATCGGCACCCCATGCTTTTTGCATAGGCGATAAATCGGCTCCGTCTCCATCTCCACAATCTGCGCCCCATACTCCCGATGAACCGCCTCACGCGCCTCAGGCGTCGCTAAAATCGTATCCGAGCAGTAAAACACCGCCTCACGCCAAGCCTCACTCCTGCCAATCTGCCGCAGCCACTCCGGAGTCGAAAAATTTTTAGCCACCGCCACATCTCCCACGCCCCAGTGATGAGTCAACGCCCCTCCATACCCAGAAACAATCACACACCGCGGCCGCAAAATCTCCAATACACGCTCCATCGTCTCCTGCGCAGATTTCTTCCCCATCCCCACATACACAACCGCCACAGCACGATCAAAAAGAAAGCCCTGCAGCCCCAGCAACTTGCCCGGTAATGGCCTTGCTGATGAAAGCTGCTTCGCCAAAAGCTCCCCCTCGTGCGGCACAGCAAAAGCCACGACAATCATACCCCTCAAACGGCAGCCTCCTGCCCAAGCTTACTACGCAACTCCGACAACTTCAACGTAGACTGAGCCCACGCCCTAGCTCGCTCTTTCTGCTTCTCAGCCAACTTACGATACTCAGCCAAAGCCAAAAGCGTCCAATTATTCCGATACATATCATACTTCAAATAAAACACCGCCGGAAAACCAGTGCCAGTCAGATAAGGCTCACTCCACGAGCCATCCGGATTTTGATTACGACAAAGATAATCAAACCCACGCCGCACCGATTCTCGATTCAGATCCCCACAAGCCATAATTCCCATCAGCGCCCAAGCCGTCTGCGAAGGCGTGCTCGGCCCCTTACCCTTCCGTGACTTATCCACATACGAATCAGGCGTCTCACCCCAGCCCCCATCCTCGTTCTGGCAATGCTCAAGCCAATCCCGCGCCCGCAAAATCCAGTCCTGATTCATATCCTCACCGATGGCTGCCAACCCCCTCAAAGCCTGCCACGTCCCATAAATGTAATTCACCCCCCACCGCCCATACCACGAGCCATCTTCCTCCTGAGTCTCCCGCAAATACCGAACCGCACGACGAATAAACCGCTCCGTCTTGATCGTCCCCAACTTCCCGAAAAGCTCCAGCGCCCGAGCCGTAATATCTGAGCACGTCGGATCCAAAATCGCATTGTGATCAGCAAACGGCACATCCTCCAACCATTTCTTCGTCACATCCTTATCAAAAGCCGCCCATCCCCCATCCTTACACTGAAAACTCTTCACCCATCGCGTCGCCCGCTCAATCACCTGCTGCTTCTCTTCCTCATCTTCCACTTCAATATGCCGCAACGCCAACAACACCTTCAACGTATCATCCACATCCGGATAATAAATGTTGTTAAACTCAAACGCCCACCCGCTCGCCTCAGGATGAGGATTCTTCACTGCCCAATCCCCGCGAATTCGCACCTCTCGATCCATCAACCAACGAGCCGCTTTTCTCAACTCAGGCCGATCCGCAGGCACCCCACTCTCCGCCAAAGCCACCGCAGTAATCGCCGTATCCCAAACCGGCGAAAAACACGGCTGCACACGAAAATCATCTTCCTCCTCATGATACGCCTCAAGCGATTGCAAATCCCGCAAAGCCTTCTTCAACACAGGATGCTCATCAGTGTAGCCAAGCGCCTTCAAAGCTATGCAAGTATAAAGCATCGAAGGCTGAATCGCCCCCAACCCATCCGATCCATCCCCGATCCGCTCCAAAATCCACTCCTCTGCACGCTTCAACGCCCGCTTACGAAACGGCTTCCACGGACAACGCTCCAAAAGACTCAACACCAAGTCACACACCAAAAAGAAATTCGTCAGCGAAAAAATCTTCTTTCGATTCCACGGCAAATGAAACGGCGCCCGCTCCAATCCATAAGGAAACAGCTCGTGAATCTGCTTCTCCTCGGGCAACTGCCGCGTCGGCTTAAAATGATTAATGATCGTCAACGGCACCACCATCGCCCGACTCCACGCCGACATCTCGTAAATATTAAACGGAAACCAATTCGGCAACAAAATCATCTCCGACGGAATCACCGGCAAATGCGTCCACGGATACAAACCCAGCAAAGCTAAAAACAATTTCGTATACGTGTTGCACCGCGGCACACCACCCAACCGCAAAATCGTATGCCGCGCCCTCTGCATCAAAGGCTCACCCGCATCGAACCCCGCCAACTTCAACGCAATATACGCCTTCACCGTCGCATTCAGCTCGCTCGGCCCGCCCGGATAAATATTCCACCCCCCATCAGGAAGCTGCCGCGACAAAATATGCTTCACACACCGCGCCTCTTTCACCGGATCCACCTCACCCCGCCAATGCATAAAAAGCACCACATCACACACCAGCGTCACATCCACAAAAAGCTCCCCGATCCAGTATCCATCGGGATGTTGCGCTTTCAAAAGAAACTCCTGAGAACGCCTCGTCGCCACCTCGATCCGCTGCGCCAAATCCGCCTCCACCACCACACCCACCGCCTCCGCCGTCTTCGTCTGCTGCTGCAACTTCGTATCCGTATCCGTCCTCATATCTCTGATAACAAGCCCGCCATTATGCCCAAACGCCCTCAAAAAGCAAAAAAGAAACATCCACCTCCTCCACACTTGACGATCCCCTTCTCAAAGACTAACACTACACACAACCCACCTTAGCCCATCACACACGCCGACTTAGCTCAGCGGTAGAGCAACGGTTTTGTAAACCGTGGGTCACCGGTTCAATCCCGGTAGTCGGCTCAGCCCCTTGCATCGCGGCCTCGGCAACGGTTAATGCTCAAATCAGGTTCCAGCCTTGGCTTTTTCCTTCCCCATTATTTTCACTTCAGATGATCCCTAAAGGCGAGAGGTTTTGACTTGCGCAGCTTTAATTCTGTTGTCGCTATTTAGGCTGGAATGTAAGTAAATAAGGCGAT
The DNA here is from genome assembly GCA_025056655.1 of Candidatus Methylacidiphilales bacterium. Lineage (NCBI taxonomy): Bacteria > Pseudomonadati > Verrucomicrobiota > Methylacidiphilae > Methylacidiphilales > Methylacidiphilales bacterium. The sequence continues at coordinate 3,100 of JANWVL010000068.1, read as the reverse complement.
CGAGGGCTATGAACGACAACTTGAAAGTTTCTGATTTACTGCGCGTATTACAGGAAAGAGAGATCGAGGCAGGGTGTCGGTGGGTGTTGAAGGAAGACCAAATAGGCAATCTTGGGAATAAGGTGTTAAGACAGCTTGCCGAGGTGTGGCATTTCCGTCTGGTTTTTCTGGAGCGACGGACTGTTGAAGAGAATGCGGTGCTGTTAAAGAAGCAGATTAAGAGGAGGGAATTTGAGTGGTTGCAAGAGTATATCGTGCGAGGTTACTTGATTGAGCACCAGCGGGTAATTTTGAAGGGGTTTTTGGATGGGTGCGGAATTCCCAATAAGGATGGGTTTGTAGAGGGCGATGATGTAACGGCAACGACGGATCAATTTGTGAGGGGGTTGGATGCGGTTTTAGGGCGATATGAGCCGAGAGTGCTAGGAGTATATCTGGGTTATCTTTTACTTTGTGGTGGGGATTTTTTCGTGGAGCTGAGGAGGGCTTTGGAAGTCAAGGGGATTGAGGTTCGCGATCTATTAAGTGGCAAAAGTGGCAAAGAAACCTTGCTGGGAGGTGATCGTGAAGAGTTAAAAGAGGAATGCAGGGTTTATTCGTGGCCTGGGTTTGTAGGAGTCTTTACGACATTGGATTATTTACTGATCAGCACGGCCATAGCATCGGCCTTCGGAGAGATGGGAGCCTTGACGCGGGAGCAGGTGGAGGATTTGGTCGAGGAGGTCACGGAGTTAAATTCCAAGCGGCAACATACTTTATTGCACAGAGGCTTTGTGCATGCGTTGTTTGAAAGGCCTTATTGTTTTCATTTTCCTGGAGAGAATACGATCCGGCGGCTTTGGTATTTTACGGGCGTGATACTGGGATTGTTGCGGGCGAAGAAGGAGGGGGAAGTCTTGCAACTATTACGCAAGGAGTCGGAGTTGACAGATGAGCTGTGCAACAGTCTTGAGGTGCGTTGCGGAGCAGTGCTGCTGCCTGAGGTGTTTGATTTGCTATGGAAAGGGCAGGAGTATAGGTTGATCTTGCGTTGGGTGACTCGACATTTGGATCGAGTGCCAGGGTGGCAGCAAAACGATTTGTTAAATAAAATTTATCATCGCACGGCTTCCTTGGTGCGGCGTGGACAGTGGGGTGAAGCTGAGGGTTTTTTGAATTTTATGGATGAATACTTGCGGGTGAATGGCGACAAGACAGATAGTGCATTGCAAGCTTTCCTAGACAGATTGACTCGGAAGCGGGCACAAGTGTATCAGCTCAGGGGAGAGTTTGAGACGGCCAAGAGGTTACTGAGGGAATTAACCGAGAAAGATGAGTTGGAGAATGGAGGGGATGTATGGTGTGATCTGGCCTTGATTGATGCGGGATTTCGGTCGTTAAAAGAAGTGTTGCCTGAGAGAGAGGGATTAGCTCAGACGGTGGTAGCAGCTCTGAAGAAGTCGGAGGCGCTTCTAGAAGAGGCGGTTCAAAAATATCCTCGAAACAGCACAAATGCACATTTTTGTTTAGGATTAATTAAGATCCTAGACAAAGGAACCGCGGATTTACGAGTGGCAATAGATCACCTGAGCTGGGCGTTGGCAGGCATGTCGGAACGGGAAGAGGCCTACGCCGAGGGCGGATTAGTGCAATGGACGCGCTTTTTGTTAGGACTGGCTTTACTAGAAAGAATGGAAGTGGCGGACTTCAAGACTGCACAAGAGTATTTGGAGCGTGCCTTGGAGGAATCAGGGCGGTTTCCACTTGGATTGTGGGAACGAGTAATGGCAGCGGCAGATTTGTTTGACGATAAGTCTTTAGGAGAAAAGGTGGCAGAGCATCTCTTGAGGATAAAAGGAGATGAGGCGTTTGAGCCAGTGTGGAGAAGCGGCCTTGCGGTCTCGGTCAAGTCCCTTCGCCAAAAGTGTATGCGATGGCTCCAGGAAGGCCCCGTATCGGTCCCCGCAAGGTGGGATAGGCTAAAAGATTTATTGAAGCGAGCTTTGATGCATGGAGAACTGGATTTGGCTGAGGAAATACTGGATGGAATGGAGAAAATAGCCGAGCAGGGACACTCTTATCGACAAAAATTTTTGGACTGGCTTGAGGATGATCGAAATTATTCACCTGCGTGGGGCTGGGAAGATGTAACCTGGTGCCGAGTTAAATTTTACGAGCTTCAAGGGCAGCTTGAAAATGCTGCGGCTTTACTGCGCGAGTTGTTCTTCAGATTACTCAGAGGGGATGCAAGAAGTCTTCACGATGCGCAGGATGTGTTCAATCGGATCATCGAACTCAAAGGTGATCAGAATGGCGAGTATCTAGACAACTTAAAGCGTCAACTTGAGCAGCGCTTGGGAACCACTTCGCAACAACGCCCCCATGTCAGTGAGATTCTCGCTGAAAGGCCAATTCGCCTACTTTTCATCGGAGGAGATGAGCATCACGCAGCACATGAAAGCTGGCTTCAATCGGAATTAGCAAAGGGTTTTAAAGGGCACAAGGTATCTGTCGATTTCATCTTTACCGGGTGGAGTTCGAATTGGGGAGTCTATTACGAGCACGTAAAGTCAAGGATAAACGATTGGGACGCACTGGTGATTCATAAGATGATTAGAACGATGTTGGGGCGAAAATTGCGATCACTGTGTGATTCAAAAAGACCCTGGTTCGCCTGCACCGGAGGTGGTAGAGAGTCTATGCTCAGGAGCATCGAATTAGCTGTGGTATCGTTGCACGATTGGTGGGCAAAAAGCCTCCATTAATGTCTTCTAACCCTAAAAATCCATCTAGCTATGAATAAGTGAAAAGGTCAGATCGACGAATGATTTTCAAAAAAACTTTCTCTTCGCGTCACGCACCCTAATCTCCCCCCGTGCCACGTATCTTCGACAATCTCGAAGCCGACCTGTTAACCGCTCTACGTGAGACGCTCGCCAACTCCATTCGCGCTGATTGCTGCGTCGGCTACTTCCACCTCCGCGGCTGGGCCAACCTGGCCGACCTTATCGAAGCCTATCCAGGGACAGACACGGCCTGCTGCCGCGTGCTCATCGGCATGCACCGCGCGCCCGAGGACCTCATGCGCGAAGCCCAACGAGCCTCGCGCAAACCGCAGGAA
>JANWVL010000067.1 GCA_025056655.1 Candidatus Methylacidiphilales bacterium | reverse complement strand
CTATGGTCTCTTGCAAAGCTGGAGAAGAAAACGGGAAATTGGAAAATCGCTGCAGAAACGTTCGACACCTACGCCCGCACCCCTGGCGTGCCTTCTGCACTCGCCCTAATGGCTCGTATAGAATGGCTTGATGCGTTGCTCCAAGGGGGTGACAGCAAGACTATAGAAAGAGCGATTCCGACAATACAGAATGCCTTGAGTCAACATCAAGCGTATGAGCGTTTGCTGGACGTAGGACGAAGGCTGTTAAAAATACAGCAATCAGATCAAGTGAGGAACTATGCGCTAGAAATTATCGCTGAAGCGAAACGTAGGGGAATAGCAGCACTTCAGCGAGCCGAATCTATAGATGAAAAACGCCTTCACGCTCATCGCCTTATTCGTTTCATGGCCTATGATTATCCGGATCAAGAGGGGATAGTAGCGCTTTGGCAGAATGAGATAGCGAATCATGAAAAAAACTATAATGACAATTCACCGGAATGGTGGGAATTAGCAGCCTTGGCAATGGCGGCTAATGGGTTTACGAATCGAATGAGAGAGTGTGAGAGGCTCTATCAACAATGGATATCATCACCATCTATATCTGATTATGGGAAACTCGAGCTATGGATCAAGCTGGGAGATCTGCTTATAGATCAGAAGGAATATAAGCGAGCTGACGAAATCTATACAGCGATAGTAGCCCTTAACCTCTCGCATCACTACACCGGATATGGGCATTATTGGCTGATGTTGAGAGCATTAGGGCGAGGACAAGAGCAGCAGGCTAAGACACATGCTAGAGAGGTAGTGCGAACTATGGAAGATCAGAAAGATTATACTCTACTACGAGGGATGTATCTTCGCGCGAAGATAGTCCTTGGCACAATCGATCCAAAGGAGCGTAAGGAGGCAGTGGAGCAGGAGAAGATACTACGCGATCGTGTGAAAAGGTATCATGTTTAGCAAAAGGAACATAGGGAAAACCCAAATAAGAGAAAGAACATGAAAACAAAATTTATGAAGAAAAAGCTTGCAATTAGTGCGACAGTTGTTATGATTGCTCTTATGGGATTTTATCGCCCAATCCTTATGGCAAATAGCGGTGGGCCGGGGGATTGTGTTAAAGATCAAGAGTCCACGTAGTTGGAGATATCTAGACAGAAAACAGGATATATAAGGCGATTCAAAGCAGAAAGAATCGTTGACTGCCCTGGGGTTTGTGTGAATAAAAGTCAATGTGAGTATGAAACTAAAACTTGGTCAGAAACAGAATATCGTGTGCAGGAAATCAAATATCTGTTTTATAAAGATCCACTACGTTGTCCTCACCAAACCAAACGTAGAAGCAGATTAATTTGGGAATCCAATAATGATGAGGAGTATGATAGTAGATGTGATTATCCACCTATGGTGGCATGATTTTAATTTATGAATAAAAAGATCATCAATACACTTTTTATATTGTTAACTATCAGTATTTTGAACTTGAATGCAGAAGTTATAGATCAGAGGGAATACGTTTATGATGAGAAGAGCGGTGTATGGCAATATACACATAGAATTTTTAATTTAAGCACCCAAGAATATTATGTAGAAGATGGAACCTCTCACAATGTCAATGTAGTAAAAAGTAGTGAGGTCATAAAAAATAATGCTAAGATTACACAAGCGCAACTTACTACAACAAATGCTGTATACTCGTATTATGATTCTTTAGGAGGGTGGTCAAAAAATAAAAGTAAACATATTCCTCTTGGGCTTGAACTGACACGGACATCAACAAAAAATGATCCGCTGTATTTAAAGATTAAAGAAGATGAACCTAGTGACATTGAATTTGTAAGTGCGGATGTGATAAAATTATATGATAGAACAGAAAAAAAGTTTTATCGTTATACTGTTCGTGATAATTTTTTTGTAAAAATTGTAGGAACAACACAGGAAGGAAAAATAGTGTATTTACTCGAAAACCATAAAATTGATGAATCTATATTTAATAAAATTAAAAGAAATATAGAAGAGAGAGCATTCGAAGATGGTAGAATGCGAGTGCATCTTATATTGCCAGATCTGTCTCAAGATCCAGAGAAAGAAATCTATGGAGCGAAATTTATAAAAAATGCTGAAGGTATAGTTGTTCATAGAATCTTTACGAAGTCTAGGCTATTTGCTGAAGGCGTTAGATTGGGATCTGTCTTGCTGAGAATAAATGATATAGATGTGAGCAGTCTAGAAGTCGCAGATGTGTATAGGCTCTTAGAGAAGGATGCACAAGCTAAGCTCACTTTTAATATAAATAATGAAGAAAAAACAATTCAAGTGTCGAAAACTAAAATTAAAGATTTATACTATGTAGAAAAAGATATGCAAATTTTTGAAGCCGATACATTCTGATTTCGAAGGTGGATAATGCAGTAAAAATTAATTATATGCGTGGTTCACAGCCAATATGAATTATATATGAACTTATACTAAATTATTTTATAGAAAACCCAGCCAACAGATAGATGCAATCATAACTAGAGAAGCCATATTCGTAACACGATGAGAGATTGACAAGTGGATTTGTGATTTAAACTAGGCCAGTATGGACTAGTCACAGTTCAGAAGCTTCCGACTTGTGTAAAGACTGTTGGTGTTCTTTCCGCACCTGCCCTGATAGTCTGCGTATAATAGTCCGGTGCGTCGCTCGAAGATTAAAATCAAAATAAGAGAAAGAAAATTAAAAGAAAATATTTGAAAAAAAACTTGCAATTAGTGCGACAGTTGTTATGATTGCTCTTATGGGATTTTATCACCAAATCCTGGTCGGGAATACTAATGAGCCAGGGGATGATTGGGAAATTAGCGGTCCTTCTGATATCTGTATTCAGTCTGATGTAGGACAAGAAAAAGCAACTTATTCTACCGATATCAAAGAAACAACTTGGAAATCAAGCACAGGAGAATCTGGAAAAGGTCCATCATTTGAGGTAACCTTTAATAAAAAGGGAACATATTTGATTGAAGCTATAGTAGGAGAAACTAAAAAGAGTAAAGATATCCAAGTAAAACTCAATGATGTTAAAGGTTGCATCCCTGGACAACCTAAAGTAGGAAGAAGAGCACTAGAGGGTAGTTTTCCTGCTAGATTACATCATGTAGAAGAGCTACCTGGTAATCGTGGTAGAGTTATTATTTACGGCGTAGTGTATATTACTAATATCGTAGGAGTAGAATCAACCGTGAAAATAGGTGAGAGAGAGGCATCCTTGTGTGGAAAGGGATTAAAAAAATCATTGTCATTAGGAGGCGGATCAATCGGTTTTTCTGCAAGCTTGCCTTTTAAATTTTTTTCCATTAGCGTGGGGGGATCAATACCTTTTCCTGGTAACACCTACACTATCTTTAATACTCCAGATACAAAAGATGAGAGATATTACGGACAAGCATATGAAATAATAACAAGACCCACTTCGGCCACAGCGAGTGGGAGGGTGATAAAAGAAATAATTCATGGAAAACAAACTAGGTCTCTGGTTATTTACTATTATAAAGAGCAAATATAGCTAAAAGGTGTAGGGAAAACGACAGGGTATACCGGGGAAACTTGTAAAGTTGACTGTTGTCCTTCAAATTGATGAAAAAAATTTGCATAACATTAGCCATTCTGGCTACTATACATACTTCTTCCTTCTCTGAGATTGATACAGATTTAAAGATAATCGATCAACTGAAAGCAGCAGAAATAGAACTTCTATCTGATTTCAAAGAAATAACCAAAGAAATTGAACTATCTATAGATGAATATAGAAATTATATAAAATTAAACCCAAAATTGCTTAAAGAAAATGACTTGAGACAAGTAGATTTAAGGCACCGGTCTTATCACGAGATGGTGCAATTTATGTTAGGATATAGGAAAAACTTCTTTAGTGAAGACCACTATGTTTTAGCTTCTCCACTCTATCTAATAAGTGTAACTAATTTAGAAGATAGATTAATTAAAAACTACATAACTTACTGCATTGAAAGACTAAGGTTAATCAATAAAAATATGCTGAAAATAAAGTTTTTATACTCGGTGCCTACGTTTTCTAATTTTTCAAAAATTCGACGTTTGGCATCTATTCTTACCAGCGAGCCATGTATAAATTTTTTGTCTCCAGATGATATAAATCTTCTTTTTGTAACTATATATGATTTAGAGAGACCTAATAATGATTTTATATCTTATCTCAATAACAAACTATCAACCACACTTAAATTGCCAATTTTCTCCAGACCCTCCATCGCCAGGGAGATTCCTGTTCACGATGTAATGTTTCACAGTCAATTTCATCTTAGAGATCATATAGTAAAAAACAAACCACTGATAGAACATTACCTTAAAAATGGAATCCATGTTGTCAAAACGTTTTTAGCGCCACTTAAGGAAAAGATTAATAAAAAACCTGCCGACACGTATTGGCATTCTGAATATAGTCTTAATCCAGTATGTAATGTATTGCGCAATCTTAAAACAGAAAATCACATAGAATTTCTTTTTCTTACCTCATGCATTCTTGAGAATAATCTAGATCAAGAATATCTCTGCATCTTGAATATGCCGTCTGATTATGGATATTACTATGAAGAATGTACATTACCATACATAAATGCTGTTATCGAACAGATGCAAAATTTATGTTCAGAACAATCAGCAATGCTTAGTAATACAAATTTTGATTCAGAACTAGAAGAGTGCAAAAGATTTATTGATAACTATCTCAAGAAGTAAGCAATCTTGAGTTGTGGGGATTATAAATTCGGTTAAAAAACCTAGGATTAGTGAGTAGGCAAGAAATGACAATTAAAGGAAATGATAGTGAGTAGTGCGATTCATGTAGAATTAAAAGAATTTTAAGCTCCTACGTGAAATGTGTCTTTGTGTGAAGATAGAGTTTGATGCTACTCATCCAAAAGAAGGTAGAGGTGGAAGAACAAGATAATATATCGCAAGATGGAGTAAGGAGATGTCCATTTTGGAAAATACGGGATTTGAAAAATCAATTTATGTAAACGCGCCAAAAAATTTAAAAAAAGCTTCGATGAGCACGGTATTAGTTACGTTGATTTCTATAGGATTTAATCATCAAATGCTGATCGGGAATGCTAATCAGCTGAGGAATTATGTCGAAGACGGGGAGGCTAGATGTTTAGAAATATCCCGACAGAAAACAGGTTATATAATCGGAGTAGAAAAGGGGTTGACTACTAGGAGGGGGGGAGTAAACCAAATCAATCTGAGTATAGAGCTAAATTTAGAACATCTGCAGACAGCGCCCTCTTATCCCGACCCCATACTAAGTTTTTCTACGCCTAACTGCCATTCACTGTAAATCCTAACAATATATCCAGCCTTTGACACACCTCTTCCCAGTAAAGCCGAAACCTATCATTCTGCAAATCGCATAACCAACCTCGGTCATACCACTGATAATAGGGCAGATTCACTACCTGCCAGCCAGCCCGTTTCAGAATTTCTATTCGTTTAATGTGTGCCTCACCATACAATCGTCCCATTCCATCGTCATAATGATACTTTCCATCCACCTCTACAGCCACATATCGGCCTGTGACTTCGTTATATAATACAAAATCCAACCGCTTCTGTCCACAACTCTCAATATCTATCCCTATGCTTGCTTGATTGTATAATCTCACTTTAGGTCGGCCTGAGCAATAATCTACCAAAAACTGTGCCACGCGCCGCTCGAACTCCGATTGGCATCGGTTTAATGAAAATCCCCACCCGTAGGACACCTTCTGCACACTATCTACATTTTCTGAATCTTCTTTCGTTAACTCCCCAAAATGCGCCAGATACCTCTTTACTAACCGTGCTCCCACGCTTAACCCTCCATAAATAAAAAATGTATACCAAATCGCGCGACTTGTTGCCACATTAAACCGTCGGACATCCTCATAATGTCCTGCTGCATACCGGGCCACTCCATCGTGAGCCAGAGTAATAAGCATAATATCCCGCTCGCTCCCTTGAAACCTTTCTGGCGTCCCTACCTTCAACCGATGTAATTTCAATAAATTAGAATCAAAACTTTCCGCCACTATCTCTTCAATACATTCAGCCTGGTCTGTTGTGAATGCCAACACCCCTATAGAAGGTGGCTCTGTAAACCGATGGCTTCTCAAATCCTGATATTTCTCATTTCCATCCAGCCATTTCCTATCCACCATAAGGTCTCGCAAAATCTCCATAACCTTTTTCACCTCTTCCATCACGACCCTTGCCTCTTTCTCTTCTCCATTTTGCTTCTGCGATCCACGTCGCCCTCCGGTCCGTATAGCCTTAAAACATGGCAAATCTACTAAGCCAGGGATCTCCTTCATTATTCGCAAACGTCCATCATAAAAGCTGATATTGTTGAAACTCGCCAACCTCGGCACCGAACGAAAGTGTTCTCTTAACATCACACTTCTTACCCGCATTTCTGGATTCTCCTTCACAAAATCTAAAATCGAATCCCTACTTAGCACAATCCGCCGCCGCTGCGCTTCGTCAAAATTATCTCCTCCACAATGGCGATCCCACAGCATCCGCTCTATATTCCGATTCACCACAAAAAGCCCTGCCGAGCTCAACCCCAGCTGCTTATCATCTCCCACTATGCATACAGCTCGTCCCCGATAGATCGCTGGGATCACCTCTGCAATATTTACCTGTGAGGCCTCATCCACCACCACTAAATCAAACATCTCAGTCTGAAAGGGCAAATAGTGCCCCGTGTGTCTTAATTCAGCGACCCACAATGGGAAGACCTCCAACAAGCGTTGGTAGTCTAAGCGATCCCTCACCTCCAATACCCGCTTGGGATCCCGCCATCTCCATAGGGCTGCAAATTCGCCTAATTGAAACTTCACGTTTAAGCCTGCTGTCACACTGCTTACCTCAGCTAATGCTGTTATCGCCCGGCCTTGTATTTCCTTTAGCTTCTCCTCATGAAGACTCTTACGCCGTCGACATTCCTCTATCTCGGCTATATCCCTTGCAGACATCTGCTGCTGCACAAGTTGGAATTGCGCGAGTAATTTGAATATTTGTTCAAAATACATAACGGACTGCTTTCGGTATGCCTCCCAAGCTCGCCTTGGACACAACTTATACTGTCTTACATATCTCCGAATCAGACTCAGGATTAGCCTTTGATCAATCGGCTTTATTCTTCCGTCTTTCACTCGGCCATACAACTTCCGCAACAACTCTACCATTTGCTCAAGCGACGCCTCGGTTAATGTAGCTATTCCACTCGCCAATCTCCACTCCCGATCTATTACGCCTTCCTCACACAACCGATCCCGCTCAGTCACAAAATCTTTGTTCGTTTCATAAAATCTTCTCTCTCTCTCCAGAAAATTCATTATTAGATTTTCTTCCCTGCGAATCTTACGTTGTAGCGTCTCCATCTGATTTATATACTCCTCCAACTCCCCGCGCCTTCGTTCTATCCAAGCCCTCCTGTCCCCACGATCTGCCCATCGTCCTATCCTGTCAGCTACTCCTGTTAAATAGTCATACATTTCGGACCGATCCTTCGCCTCATACGCCGCATATACTATCCGTGTCGGCTTCAAATATCGCTCTAGCATCTCTCTCACTACTCTTACTGCATCAGACTTACTCGATACCAATAAAACCTTACGGTTCAACCAAAGTCCACATAACATAATTCCAGTGATTGTATGTGACTTCCCTGTCCCCGGAGGCCCCTGAATATAACTGACGTTTTGTCTCCAAGCCATCCGTATCGCCTCACGCTGCTCTTCCGAAAGAGGTATGGGCAACCTTGCTATTGCCTTCTCCACCTCCCTCGCGCTTGCTTCTTCTTCCACTTTCCGACGAATTTCCTTTTCTCCTGTTTCAGCGTAACCCGGATCTACGCACTGCATCATCCGATTCAACACAGGATGATTCAGCCGCGCTCGTCGTCCTTCATGTAACTCTATTATCTTCCCCAAGTCATCGTATGTTGTTAATTCACTCGGCCGTTTTGCAGTGAAAAAAAATGTTTGTGGGTAGTATTTCACTCCTTCCTGGGCTCTTAAACGCTCTAAGTTCTCCCTAGCATGATAATTATCTGGGCTCCAATCAAAGTCTTCCCTCTGCCCGCGTGCGCGATACAGACCACCAATCATAGGAGCTACATACTCCATAAATAACCCTTCCAATTCCCGCCCATCCCGCATCAACCTCTCTTTCCCAGCACTATTTACCAATTGATCTACCCGTTCAGTTAACCCCTCCACACGCTGATGCATGTTTTCCAGCACTGGATTGATCAACCCTATCCCTGCTTCCCTCAACGTCTCTTCATTCATCTGTTCCTCTATGCCCATTAATACATCCAACACATCATAATTCACCTCTGCTTCAGCCCAAGATATCTCAGCTTTCACCCCTTCTTCCTCCTCATTCAAATACACCGGCACGTATACAAAAGGCGCCCCTAGCTTCTGTCCCTCCCCTCGTGGACCGGACTTCTTTTTTCCTATAATCAACCCTAAACCCATATATAAATGATTCTCACCTCCATCGCCCAACAACCGGCTAACCAACTCCAGATACCGCGGCAACAAGCTTTCGTGCAGTTGGTAGTTGAAATAACTTACTTTTTGTTGCCCTCTCTTCTTAAAAATATCCTTCAGCCCCGTCCGCAACAACACCCGCTTCAACACCCCCCGTAAATACTTCAGATAAGCGACTATCTCCATCTTCGCTCGCCTAAATTAAATCAAAACTCAATTGGCTCACTAATCTTTCGCTCCAACGACTGGATCGCTTTCAACAACTCTGTCTTCAATTCTTCCAACCGGCGGTCCGCCACGAATCGCTCGGTTACCTCATCTATACTTCCTTCAATCCGATTACACGCTGTCTCTAACTTGCCCACTCCTTGCTCGATCCCCTTTTTCACTTGCCCTGCTGCCTCCCGCAATGTCTCCTGCACCCCTTTAGGCCAATCCGCGAATTTCGATACATAATAATACTCTCCCTCTAGCACCGCTTTAATATTTCTCAAATACTCCATATACTGCTTGGTATTCTCCAAAGCCTCCGCCATCTGCTGCTGTATCTCAGCACCTGACTTAGCCAAATTGAATACATCCCTATTTAACGTCTCCACTTTTTCCCTGTTCAAAGTTTGCATCTCGAACTTCAACTCTCTCACTTCCTCACACAAATTATCTACGCACCTCTCCAACCTCTCTATGCCGTCCTCCATCTTATTCAACCCATCAGCATGCAACGCCCTTACACGCCTCAATCCTCGCCCTAAGGCCAGCAAAATTCCCGCTAACAATAAACACCCTACTGCTCCGATGATTGTATATGTATATTCTGTGATATAGTCATTCATAGGCTCACTTAGGAAAGAATTTATCTAACAAATAAAAATCTTAATCAAGACAATTTTAATCTCTACACCAATAACCATTCACAAACTCTACTAAGTCATCGGCAGCCTATACCCGCCGACTCGTTTTTGAAATGGAGTGTCTACTGCCCCCTATTCCAAAAGCACCGATCGGGATGGAGAAATTTTGGGTATAACAACCGAGCAAATAAGCTATATAAATTAAATTAATTTATATTAATATAATCTTATGAAAATCCGAATTAATTGAATAAATTAAAAAGCGGTTCTGTTAATAAAATCAGCAGATCTATCAGTAGAGTGTTTGAAGAAGAGGTTTTTCTATATAGAATTGAATTGTTTAGTGTGAGCTAGAGCCAATGTTGGAGTGACGTGCTCTATAACGATAGTTAAGATGACAAAAAGTGCGCTGTAATTTTATTGTGGCTACGTGGTTAAAATAACCATTTTCTATAAAAACTGTCTTGCTCTATAATTGCTAGATAACATGGGGGGAGAAAGAGTCTATAGATGCCTCTATGTGCACAGAATGATAATTTTTAGGCCGCAAGGTAAACTGATAAGGCGAATTTCCCTAATTTTCCAATTAAAATAACTTCGCTGCCACAGGGCTTGTCGTTCGTGAGTCTCCCCAATCTACATCACGCTGCGATGTCCCCTCAACTAAGCTTGTATAAAGGTCGGCGTGCTTGCGAAGCTGCTGACGCATGTCAAAACGCTCTTCGGCGGCTTGACGGGCACGCAAGCCGAAGCCGTGTAGCTCCTGAGGCGGCATTTTGCGAAGGCGTTCGAGCACGTGGACAATGTCCTTTACGTTGCCCGGGCGCACCAACCAACCGTCAACTCCGTCGCGGACATTATCCTTTAGTCCTGAAAAGGAGCTAGAGATGAGAGGTCTACCCATAGCCATCATCTCACGCGCTGCATAGGAGATTGTCTCGATGCGATCGCTGAGAATGAAGCCCACGTGAAAGAGTGATACATAAGGCCTGACGTCTTGATGGAAACCGGCGTAGATAAAACGGTCTAAGCCTGCCCGCTGGGCGCGCTCTTCATAAGCTTTTCCAGATACTGCATTACCGAGGACGATGATTGTCACAGGACGGCCAGGCTGCAAACGTCGTGCAGCCTCGATCATGAGATCAATGCGTTTGTAAGCACCTGTGCCTGCGCAACTCCCGATGCAAAGCGAGTCTGGGTCAATCCCCAGACTGGCGGCTAGGGAGTGGTCAGGGGGGCGTGGTCTGAAGTGCTCAAGGTCAACCCCATTTTTCAATGACATAAGAATTCGTCCATGCTGTGGATTCCGCGCAACAGATATTCCTCGCCGCCTCGCTGACAAAGATGTTTGCGTTGACGACTCTCTGGTAAAGCCAGCGATGATACATGTCAGTGGGAATTCGGCGCACTGCATGATGCGTGCGCACAATCCGGTAAGGCCGAGCAAAAGGGAACGCCCACAGGGCTTGAAAGATATCAACGCCATTGACATGCACAATATCCGGCCGCCAAGTGCGAATAAGCTCTCGAAAGCGCATCAGACTGCGCAGAACAGCGAGAGGCTCTTTTTGCGGCTTCGCTGGAAAATCACAGGCAAAAAGGCGCGGGAAAGCGGCTGCATTCAACCGCTGGTAGAGGCGAGAACTGCTGGCGTGGCGACAGCGATTTCATGAGAATGCAACAAGCCCCGTTGCGCCAGTGCTTGAATGTAAGTCACGTGTCCGCCGCCGCCGAGGGGGTGAAAATTCGTGATTAAAACCTTAGCCACAATCGGTTTTTACTTGTGCTGAATTCTCTCGTCGAATGGATTTGTTTTAACGGGGGGAGCGCAGGCTGCGGAGCTGGATTAGATGCTTGCAGAGCCGGGGGACGACTCGTCAATCGGGCATCACCCTAAGAATCCCTCAGAAATCAGAACTGAGCGGCATTTTTTATGCCAGCAATTTTGCGAGGCGATTGGAAATCTCAACGGCCTCTCGCGGTGTAATTTCGATTTGAGAATTGTCCCTATCAACTACGACAAGGTTATGCCCATTAAATGTGTAAGTGCCGTGGCAGAGACCATTTCGTATTTTTCGCAGCTTGTCCCAGTCATACACGACTTTGTTTTTGTATTTTTCTAATGCTTCCTTCAATGGAACAATAAGCGCAAAATATATTGTAGCTGAAAATCCTTGGCTATAAAGCAGATCTCGTGGATCAAATCTAAGACTAGCGATAAAATCTTTCAGGGTGATGTTGGGATTCTTTTTAAGTTCGCTTTCTATAGCTACTAAAAGTTCGCTTAATGCATTAGACACTTTGTATGGCTCGATGTTTTTCATATAATTTTGTGGGGATGGAGTTTGCAACAGCTACACATCCAAATTGATTCAGTCAAGTCTCAGGCCTTTTTACTCCCAACCAACGAGCCATGCACAAATCTTAAACCCATCTATACTGGCCTGCAGTGGCTATGTATGCAACAGAGATGCTATAGATGAATAGAGGCAGAGTGTGGTAAGGCTTATTTGGCTTTCGACTTTGCTTCGTCTATAGCTCGGGTTTCTTCTTCAGTCTTTCCGAAATAACGGAGCTTTTCAAAGCCTGTCCAGCCGTCATCCTCAACATATCTGATAGGGACATTCGCAAGGTCAAGAGATTTTCGGGAGGTGGTAATAAACAAAACATCATCTGGTAAATATTCGAACGTATCCCAGTCATAACGTTCGAGTCGCCACTTCTTATCATCAATGCGACGCTGTGAAAGTATTTGCTTGTTCTGGTAGTCGATAATGATGAGCTGTTCCATAGTGTCTTGAGAATGTCGTTCGATCCATGCGACGCTAGAAGTCTTTTCGTCTTTGAACTCCTCAAGGGGATCAAAGCCGCCTGCCATTTGAATCAGCTCATCGAGATTCTGCTTCACCCGTTTATCGACGAGATAATTGCCGGCCTTCTTAACGTGGCCATCGAGGCGAATGGTAATCTTCGCGGTGTCCTCGGCACTGACAAATGAAGCGTAAATAAAACTCAAGAATAGGGTGTAGATAATTAATCGCACAGGATTGTTGATATTAGCACAGTTTGTAGCTTATCTGCGATGCGGATTAAAGTCTAAATTCAATCAAGGAGCTTGTCCTTCATGGGGGAGGGGTGTGAGGGGTGCTGCCTATATGAGGGAAGAGCACATCGTTGCTGGCATGCGACAAATTAAGAAGCCAAGTAGTTCCATCTGCAAGATTAAGATGTGGCGACCAACGATCCCAAATTTTTGCCTTATGATATTCTACTTTCTCAATCAGTGCATCAAGGAGTTTCTCATAGTTTGAAATACCTTCGGGAGTGGGCTGGATAAATCTCAATGCAAAAATGCTTTTCCTTTTTCAACATGTATAAACAATGCGTTCAATGCCTCTCCGGTGTTGGCTTTCATGGAAGCAAAGTCTGTGTGCCCATACATTTTGTCTCTCAAATTCAGGATGCTTTGATGTATGTTCTTCATCTCCTTTGGAACCAGGCTTTCGGGAAGTCGAAGCCCTACTTGCATATTGCCATCTCGTTGCTGTTTGAAAGGCTTCGCATAGAATGCATAAAACGCCATCCACAGACTATGAATCTTCCATTCTGGAACCTCGCGGAGAGGTAAACTCTTTATCTCACGCAGGATCATGCGTGCATGAGTGAGAAATTGACCAGCGCTTATGTAGCGATAGAAATCGATACGTTGTTTGAGACATGCTTGATGCATATTATGAGGGAGCGACGGTAATCACGGGTATGCTTCTTTTGCATGGACTTCTGACCCACAAAGGAGCGCGGCGCAGGAGAGCATGAAGGTGCGGTCGTGTTGGGCTTTTTTGTTCCAACCTTTAAGAAAGTTTGATGAAGGTTGCGCATGGAAAACGTTTTAACTACGGCGGCGGCAGCTATGATTCTAAATGTTAGTCAAGCACGAATCAGAAGACTGATCAAGGAAGGAAGGCTTCAAGCTGAAAAGCGAGGACGTGACCTTCTCTTGAAAGAAGCTGATGTTCGAAATTTTGCTCGTAATGGAAGAAAAAAAATCGGTCGTCCTCCAGCCTCTGCTTGCGGGCTCCTAACCGTTATGGAAGAGCCGGGCTTGTATCGAGCACCCAACGAATCGGTTCGAACCATAGGTGACGGTGAAATCCGGCTTGGCGACGCTCTGAATGTCTTGCCGAGTCTTCCGGCCAACACCTTTCAAATGATCGTCGCGGATCCCCCATATTTTCAGGTTCTGTTGGACGAAAAATGGGACAACACCTGGCAGTCATCTGATCAATATCTCAAGTGGACTTTGGAATGGGTTCGAGAATGCAAACGCGTCCTCAGACAAGATGGGCTACTGTATATTTTCGGCCAACTTGGGAAGCGTGAACATGTGTGGCTCCACACCTGCTCAATGCTGGCGAAGGAAATGCAGTTTCACGACATGATTATTTGGGATAGAGTCGTTGGCTATAACGAACGCTATGACTCCTTTACTCCGCAATATGAAATGATTTTGGTGCTCCGCCAGGCCGCGAATGCAAAACCCTATTTCAATAAAGATGCTGTCCGTATTCCTTATGATGAAGATAAAATTCAATCATACTTGCGAGACAAGCGGTATAAGGATAAAGCTGCCAGAGAGAGGCATCTTCGGAAGGGTAAGTATGCAACAAACATCCTTCGGATACCGTCGCTTAAGGGTTCTTCAAAAGAGAAAGTAGGTCATCCCTCGCAAAAGCCTATCTCCTTGATAAGGTTACTGATTTCTGCGAGCACACGAAAAGGAGATTACGTCCTTGATCCGTTCCTGGGGAGTGGGACAACCGCTGTAGCAGCGCAAGAATTGGGGCGTCGCTGGTTAGGAATAGAAATCAACCCCCAATATGTGCAGATTGCACAAAAGCGAATTTCAGAGGTTATCGCCATTTCTGAACTTAATCTCGATTAAATCGACGCGCTTCCGAGATGACTGGATTCTTAAAGGCAACCCCAAACAGGCGGGGCGCATCGGTGGAGGAAGGCGTGTGACCGCAGAACTGCCAGAATGTGCTGAATGGAATCGAGCACTGAATCCTTCTTTGAGTCTTCGAGTCAATTTTTGGATTGATCACAAGTTTACAGCCGGATTTCAATACGCAATTATGTTTCCAACTCTTAGCAAGCGCGCGTCCTTCGGAATAGGAAGGGCGCATGTCTTTAATTTGTGAATCTATCTTGGAAATCTCCTCAATATTTAAGCCACCCCAAAGATCGTTCCAATCTGAAACATTGAAGAGTGCAACGCCAATTTCTACAAACCACTTTTCTGAAGGATTGATCTGTTTCCAAAATCCAACAATCATCAGGAAGGGAATATCTATGGTTCTTTGCCTTCGGGCATCTCCTAGACCAATAGGAGAGCCATACTTTGCAGATTTTACAGAAACCGCGACATTTTGATACTCCTGAGGGATTTGTTCAGATTTGTTAATCTCAGGAGGAATATCCCACTTCTGCATGTAGTTCCCTACATATCCATTAAAAAATGTGTCCCTAACCCTCTTCTCAAAAGTAAAACCGTGAAATTGAACTTCGACCATGATTTCAGAGATAAGTATTATTTCGCACACTAAAGCCTCCGATTGCAACGACGACCGGGGGCGTTAGTAGCGGCAGCGGGGTGGGGTTAGGCGATGTGGTCCAGGTCGTAGCGTCAATTATTAACTTAGGACAATGATTAGGGTCGATCTGTTTTTAGTAAAACATAAGTTTCTTGCAGAGGTCTGTGCTAAGAAGAGGAGTTGGGAGAGGGTTCAGAATATAGGCTTAAAATGTAGATGGGTTTTTTTCGGTAGTGTTATTGATAAGAATTTGCCGAAAAGGAGGGCATAAGTAGTGGGGTTATGATGGGGGTGATGTTTTTGTTTACACTGGAGATTTCTCGACAGGATTGGGGTGGCGTGGTGTGATGAGGGGTGATGAAGGATTTTTGGCGGCGGGTGTGGGGGGATTTGCGATGGCGGGCGGCGCTGTGTCTGGCGGTGGTGACGGGGTTTCGGTTGTGGTTTTGCACGTATCATGAGTTGGTGCCGGATGAGGCGTATTATTGGTTGTGGTCGAAGCATCTGGATATGGGCTACTATAGCAAGGGGCCGGCGGTGGCGTGGACGATTGCGGCGGGGACGGGGCTGTGGGGGGATACGGTGTTTGGGATTCGGTTTTTTTCGGTGTTGCTTTCGGCGGGGACGGGGTGGTTGGTGTTTGATTTGGCGCGACGGCTTTTTGATGGGCGGGTGGGGTGGTGGGTGCTTGTGGGGGTGGGGACGTTGCCGATTTTTGCGGTGGGGTCGGTGTTGATGACAATTGATCCGTTGAGTGTGTTTTTTTGGGTGTGTGCGGCGCATGGGTTGTGGCGGGGGGTGGCTGGGGAAGGGCTTCGGCATTGGGTGTGGGCGGGGTTTGCAGTGGGGTGTGGTTTTTTGGCGAAACAAATTAATGCGTTGCAGCTTGTGTGTGGGGTGGGGTGGTTGTTGGCGGATCGGGAGCGGCGGCGTTGGTTTATGCGGCCGCATTTTTGGGCGATGGTGGGAGTGGCGGGGGTATGTATGTTGCCCGTATTTGTGTGGAATGCGCAGCATGGGTGGATCACAGCGCAGCATTTGCATGAGCGGGCAGCTCTGACGGAGGGCTGGAAAATGAGGCCGGGGGAGTTTTTTCAATTTTTGGTGCAGCAGGCGTTGGTGATTTCGCCGGGGTATTTTGTGTTGATGTTGGTGGCGTGGGGGGGATGGGTGTGGAGGTGGTGGGTGCAGCGGCAGAGTGGTGGGCAGGCGGAGCCGTTTTGCGCGTGGATGGCGTGGCCGGTGTTTGCCTTGTATGCGGGTTTGGCTTGGAATGAGGCTGGGGAGGCGAATTGGACGGTGACGATGTTGCCTACGGGGATGCTATTGGCAGTGGTGTGGTGGCGTGAGCGTTGGGGCAGTAGGGTGGCTCGAGGCTGGATTTATGGGGCTGTAGGGGTGGCAGTGGTGATGACTGTGATGGTGCATGAGACGGCGTGGTTGCGCTTGAAACCGAGGCTCGATCCTTTGGTGCGAGCGAGGGGATGGCGGAGTCTGGTTGATCAAGTAGATGAGGTGAGGCGGGCATATCCGCAGGCGATTTTGATTGGGAACAAGTATCAGACGGTGTCGATACTTTCGTTTTATCTTCCGGATCGACCTAGGGTCTATCAGCCGAAGGTGGGGCGTGTGGTGAATCAATTGTCGCTGTGGGGGGATTATGATGAGACACGGGTGACGGAGGCGCTTTTTGTGACGGATGCTTTGGATGGGCTTCCGGAGCCGTTGCAGGGGCAATTTAGGGAATGGCGAGAGGTGGCGCGATTGCGGCCGGCGGCGCCGTGGGAGGGGTTGAGAGTGTGGCGAGTGATATATATGAAGCGGTGAGGTGAAGGGGGGTAACACGTATGGAGGATAACGTTTGGCTCTGGAGCCTCATGAATAGTGGAAAAAAAGTTTTGATTTTTTTGAAAAAAAATTATTTGACAAAAATCTCGGATTAATTAGCTTGATTATTCGCCTTAAGTTAAAAAGGCGATGTTCTTTGATAACAAATAGCACACTTGAATTGTGCGGAACGTAATTTGAGATTTAAACTTAAGCTTTGCTTGCGGTAACGCGAGTGAAGCGCGATCGGTGAAAGCCGGTCAAACTTTTTTATGGAGAGTTTGATTCTGGCTCAGAACGAACGCTGGCGGCGTGGATAAGACATGCAAGTCGAACGGAGCTGTTTAAGTTAGCAATAATTTAGGCAGCTCAGTGGCGAAAGGGTGAGTAACATGTGGGAATCTGCCGGAAAGTGAGAAATAACCAGCCGAAAGGTTGGGTAATATCGCATGTGGACGCAAGTCTAAAGCAGGGGACCGAAAGGCCTTGCGCTTTCCGAGGAGCCCGCATCCTATCAGCTAGTTGGTGAGGTAATGGCTCACCAAGGCGATGACGGGTAGCTGGTCTGAGAGGACGACCAGCCACACTGGAACTGAGACACGGTCCAGACACCTACGGGTGGCAGCAGTCGAGAATTTTTCACAATGGGCGAAAGCCTGATGGAGCGACGCCGCGTGGAGGATGAAGGGCTTCGGCCTGTAAACTCCTGTCACTCGGGAACAAGCGAGGCGCCCTAATACGGCGCTGAGTTGATAGTACCGAGAGAGGAAGGGACGGCTAACTCTGTGCCAGCAGCCGCGGTAATACAGAGGTCCCGAGCGTTGTTCGGATTCACTGGGCGTAAAGGGTGTGTAGGAGGTTATGTAAGTTAGACGTGAAATCCTGCGGCTCAACCGCAGAATTGCGTTTAATACTGCATAGCTAGAGGGCTCGAGGGGAAGATGGAATTCTCGGTGTAGCGGTGAAATGCGTAGATATCGAGAGGAACACCGGTGGCGAAAGCGATCTTCTGGAGAGCACCTGACTCTGAAACACGAAAGCTAGGGGAGCAAACGGGATTAGATACCCCGGTAGTCCTAGCCGTAAACGGTGTGCATTAGATGTTGGCGGATTCGACCCCGCCAGTATCGTAGGTAACCCGTTAAATGCACCGCCTGAGGAGTACGGTCGCAAGATTAAAACTCAAAGAAATTGACGGGGGCCCGCACAAGCGGTGGAGTATGTGGCTTAATTCGATGCAACGCGAAGAACCTTACCTAGGCTTGACATGCAGCGTTCAGTCGTGGAAACACGATGGCCCGCAAGGGCGAGCTGCACAGGTGCTGCATGGCTGTCGTCAGCTCGTGCCGTGAGGTGTTGGGTTAAGTCCCGCAACGAGCGCAACCCTCATACCATGTTGTCTTACGCAAGTAAGAATATCTTGGTAGACTGCCCTGTGATAACGGGGAGGAAGGTGAGGATGACGTCAAGTCAGGATGGCCCTTATGCCTAGGGCTGCACACGTACTACAATGCCCGGCACAAAAGGAAGCGAAACCGTGAGGTCGAGCCAATCCTCGAAAACCGGGCCCAGTTCAGATTGTAGGCTGCAACTCGCCTACATGAAGCCGGAATCGCTAGTAATGGCGCATCAGCTACGGCGCCGTGAATACGTTCCCGGGCCTTGTACACACCGCCCGTCACATCATGAAAGCCGGTTGTTCCCGAAGTCGGTTATCCCGCCTAAGGAATGACCGGTGATTGGGATGAAGTCGTAACAAGGTAGCCGTAGGGGAACCTGCGGCTGGATCACCTCCTTTCTAAGGAGAAGCTCAAGCTTTTAAAGCAAGAGCTATGGTCGAATATACAAGGCCTAACAAGCCTTGTATAAAACAAATTACGTTACGCACAATTCAACTGTGCTATTTGCACTCTACACCCTCTGCGCATTTTGAACGAGTAGCTCAGCAAAGGGGGCATAGCTCAGTTGGTAGAGCACCAGCTTTGCAAGCTGGGAGTCAGGGGTTCGAGTCCCCTTGCCTCCACGGGCTCTACCCTTGCTTGATGGCAAGCTAAGCCCTTATTTCACGCGCAAGTGCATAAGGGCCTGTAGCTCAGTTGGTTAGAGCATGCGCTTGATAAGCGCAGGGTCACTGGTTCAAGCCCAGTCAGGCCCAATGCTAGAGCAAGTTGCGTAGAGGAGGTGATAAAAGTTCTTTGAAAACTACCGATAGAAAAGGCAACGTAGCTAAGCAAAAAGCTACTCAAAGATTTATCCTCTAAAGAGCCCAATACTTAAGAGCATACAATGAATGCCTTGGCACTTGTAGGCGATGAAGGACGTGGTAAACTGCGATAAGCTTCGGGGAGCGGTTAAACACGCGTTGATCCGGAGATCTCCGAATGGGATAACCCAACGAGCTAACCCCTCGTTACCTAAGACTGAATCCATAATGTCTTAGGGGCTACACCTGCTGAAGTGAAACATCTCAGTAAGCAGAGGAAAAGAAAGCGAATGCGATTCCGTCAGTAGTGGCGAGCGAACGCGGAACAGCCCAAACCCATTGGCTTGCCAATGGGGGTTATAGGACCACAACATGGCATCTTGACGATTAGGCGAAGCAAATGGAAAGTTGCCCCATAGAAGGTGATAGGCCTGTAGCCGAAAATCCGAGAGAGCCTAGTGGCACCTGAGTAACGCGATGCACGTGAAACTTCGCGTGAATTTGCGCCGACCACGGCGTAAGGCTAAATACTCACAAGTGACCGATAGTGCACTAGTACCGTGAGGGAAAGGTGAAAAGAACCGCTACAAGCGGAGTGAAATAGAACCTGCAATTGTATGCTCACAAGGTGTCAGAGCCCGAAAGGGTGATGGCGTGCCTTTTGCTTAATGAGTCTGCGAGTTACTATCAGTAGCCAGTCAAAGCTCCACAGGAGCCGAGGCGAAGCGAAAGCGAGTCCCAAAAGGGCGCATAGCTGCTGGTAGTAGACCCGAAGGGGAGGTGATCTACTCTTGGTCAGGCTGAAATCTCGGTAACACGAGATGGAGGGCCGAACTTCGTGAAGGTTGAAAACTTCTGGGATGAACTGAGAGTAGGAGCGAAAGACTAATCAAACCCCCTGATAGCTGGTTCTCCCCGAAATAGCTTGAGGGCTAGCCTCAATGTCTAAGCATAGGAGGTAGAGCACTGGATGGACTAGGGTCCCTAACGGGATACCGAATCCAATCAAACTCCGAATGCCTATGCGTGCACATTGGGAGTCAGTCCGTGAGGGATAAGCTTCACGGTCGAGAGGGAAACAGCCCAGATCGCCAGCTAAGGTGCCTGAATAGCGCTAAGTGGAAAGGATGTTGAATTTCTATGACAGTGAGGATGTTGGCTTAGAGGCAGCCATCATTTAAACAGTGCGTAACAGCTGACTCACCGAGAAATTCAGCGCCGAAAATGATGGGCGATAAGCGTTATACCGAAGCTGCGGATACACCGGAGATACGTCTCCGGTGCATGGTAGGGGAGCATTCTGTGCCCGGCAAAGCGGAAGGGTAACCGACCGTGAAGGGCACTGAAGAGAGGATGCAGACATGAGTAGCGATAAGACAGGTGTAAATCCTGTCCGCCGAAAACCTAAGGTTTCCTGGGGAAGGTTCGTCCGCCCAGGGTTAGTCGGGACCTAAGTCGAGGCCGATGGGCGTAGACGATGGACAGCAGGTTCAATATTCCTGCACCACCGAAATTTAAAGAAGAGACCGCATAGCGGGGGATGAGCGGGCCACTGATTGTGCCTGTAGCGCAAGCTCGACTCTGGGAGCAATCTCGGGGAAATTCATCCGAAGCTGTGCCAAGAAATGCTCTTCTGTATAATAAGGTGCCCGTACCGTAAACCGACACAGGTGGGTGGGTCGAATAGACCAAGGCGCGTAAGTTAAATCTCTTGAAGGAACTCGGCAAATTAACCCCGTAACTTCGGAAGAAGGGGTGGTCGTCGCAAGACGACCCGCAGAGAATTGCGTCAACCGACTGTTTAACAAAAACACAGCACTCTGCTAAGTCGAAAGACGATGTATAGGGTGTGACATGTGACCAATGCTGGAAGATTAAGGCAAGGGGTTAGCCGCAAGGCGAAGCTCCGAACCTAAGTCCCAGTGAATGTCGGCCGTAACTATAACGGTCCTAAGGTAGCGAAATTCCTTGTCGGGTAAGTTCCGACCTGCACGAATCATGTAACGAGTTGACGACTGTCTCCAAGAGATGCTTAGCGAAGTTGTAGTGGCGGTGAAGATGCCGCCTACCCGCAGTAGGACGGAAAGACCCTGTGCACCTTTACTGTAAGCTGTCACTGATTTTTTACTCGGGATGCTTAGCGTAAGTGGGAGACTGTGAAGCGATGATTCCGGTCATCGTGGAGTCGCCAATGAAACACCACACTTCTCGCGTGAGAAATCTAACCTCGTCCCGTGAAACCGGGCGAGGGACACTGGCAGCGGGTCAGTTTGACTGGGGCGGTTTCCTCCTAAAAGGTAACGGAGGAGCCCTAAGGTTACCTCAGCATGGTTGGCAATCATGCATCGAGCGTATGGGTATAAGGTAGCTTAACTGTGAGACCTACAAGTCGATCAGATACGAAAGTAGGGCCAAATGATCCGGTGGTTGAAAGTGGAATCGCCATCGCTCAACGGACAAAAGGTACGCCAGGGATAACAGGCTGATC
>JANWVL010000066.1 GCA_025056655.1 Candidatus Methylacidiphilales bacterium | reverse complement strand
AAAAAAGCGAAATCAAAAATAAAGGCGACTGAAAGGGATTAAACTATTCTAGTTTATTAGGAAAAACATTGACACTTTGTTCGTCTTATGTCCTTGAGACTCTATCTAGCTCTACTTAAAAAGAATTTGAAATAGTCTAATAAGATACCATAAATCATTCAGAAGTGGTATTACTTGAAGGTAACCATAACAGGATGCTAAGCAATTTTCATCCTAAGTTTTATCAGAAAATCTACGTCGATGGAAGAGATCTGTAGCTCGGAGCCTATGGAACAAGCCGATGATCAGGTGTGCATAATTAATTATAGCGATGCTTTTAGTCACCTTTAACTTTCAATTCGCAGAGAATAATGATTTGTGAATTTGGATCAAGACAGCTGAAGAAGGTTTCATCGGAGAAGAGCCTTGACACCTCGTGGATTTCGATTTACGATAAAAAGGTGGGAAAGAACATGAGTTAAACGGTGTTCTATATCACGTTATTCTTTTTTTAATAATACCGATGGTGATGATGATCGTTATATTTGCGAATTAATTGTCAACAAGAAGAGAAAAATCTATGTCAACATCCTTTTCCTAAGGGAGAAGAATAATGGAATGGCTAAAACTTTGATGGCATACAAGGTCACAACTTACAGCTTTTTATCAGCCCGCTTTGATTCTTTACCCAGAACGGCAATCACAGCAGCTGCCGGCGGGACTGCAGCGATGCTCGGCGGCGGCAACTTCGCTAACGGCGCCCTCTCCGCTGCATTTACGTATTTGTTTAATGATTGGATCGAGATTATATTTAACAATATAATTGGACAAGGGCCTAACTCTCCTATCTATGGAGGCAAGGCTTACTGGAAAAGCGATAACGGTGAAACTTTATATGAATGGGATGTTACTACTGGAGGTTATCGATCAACCGATAGCAAAGTCCCTCCTGGCGGTAACACTCGCATACCAGAGGGAGAGTGGTATGCAAAGATCAAAATAGGAGGCAAACCATTCAAAGTTCACGGAGTTAAATTTAAATATGAATTAAGCACGAATATGAAGTTGCATCCACCCAGAAGTGATATCCTATTACATCCTGATACTGGGAAACTTGGAACAGAAGGCTGTGTAGGCTTTTGTGGCGATCGATTTCAACTTAAAACATTCAGATATATAATGAATGATTATCTAAAATACATCGAGCCCCGAATAAGAGTTAAAGTTAATTATGCTATCAAAGATTAACGTATCTTTATTTATTGTATTCATCGCAATCATATTGGCTCAAGTCGAAATAACTTACGCTCATAATAAGAATCATTTGGGATTAGATAAATATCTAAAAGTCCAGGAATATTTATTTACTACTGCCCCAGGACAAGGGAATGGTGGTTATGAAGGATACGATCAGGTCATACAAAGCAAAATTAAAGTTTACATAAAAATTACTAAGCATCCATATGCAGAAAAATTTTTTGAAGATAAACGACAAGTTATAAATAATCTAAAGCCTTATTTCGGAGATCCAATCACAAAAATCGAAGAGTTTACTGTTTACTGGGACGATAAGAAAATACCTATACCTCAAAATCTTTATAGTGATTGTTATAACTTGAATCTAAAGACTGGTTTTTATAGAGATGATCCGGACTCTTTTACATGGACTACAGTTAACGAAAAAGAACGGTCTATACTGATACGATGCTCTTCTTTTCCTGGTCTAAGATCATACACAGTCTATTGGATTATAAATAAAAACGGCAGATTCCAGCGTTTTATAAAACGTTACGATCCTTTTAATCAATAAGATTAGTTTCTAACTGAATTCACCCATGATAAAGCGCCTTATTCATCATAGAATTCTTAAATTCATTCATGTTTCTAAAAATCCTTCATTAGCATTTATAATCTTAATAATGCAGATAATCAATTGTTTATCCTCAGATAGAAAACAACTTATGGATATGGAAACTATAGATGAAAAAGAAAGATTTGCGATGGAAATGAACTGGTATCTAGAGACTAAACAGTTCCGTATCGAGATAAGTAACAGTAAGAATACAGGTTTTTTTTTAGGATATGACAAGCCCATAAAAAGTAAAATCACAATAGATATAGAAATTGAAAAGCACCCGATGGCAGAAAAAATCTTTTTCCATGATCTCAAAGAGATTGAACATACGGATGGTTTTCATAATGCATATACACGAATTAAAAAATTTGAAGTTAGCTGGAATGGTAAGCAAATAAAAGTTCCTAAAGCCTTATACGAGGATTGTTTCTTACTTAATCTGCAATCAGGCAGTTACCCATTACCAGATTCTAAATATATTCCAACTTGGGCAGTAGTGAATGAAAAGGAAGAATCTATACTCATTAAATCCTCTTCCTTTGGGGAGGGAGAACGTTATGTTGTATATTGGATCATAAATAGGAATGGAGTATGTCAAAGATTTATAGATAGCTCAGTTCCTTAAATTAAACTTGATTATACATAGATAATAGATTTTAGATATAGCCCTTAAATTTTTATGAACAATAACTCATCTTAAATTAATCTCGTTAGAGAAGAACTTGAAAGCGAAGAGAATAGCGAATTATACGATTTAAAGAAATAACGAAATAGCTGTAAGATAAAGTCTAGGGTCAATTTTAAAAGGGTAATCACGGATTCAAGTTTTATCTTGCGAATTGTGCGAATGCTGCTCATATAAAAGCTAAGAATCTTAAACAAATGACTTCAGCGGCGACATTCGGTATTTGGCACGGATCGGGTGGACAGAGTATATTTGGCGGCATGTCAAGAATTAGAGGGTTGAAAGTCGGCAGCTCTGCCAACGTCGGGGGATCTATACATGAAAATGTCAACATCGGTCCAGGTTCTAAGAGTAATTTCAGAGACACCGAGAGCGACCATAGCGGACAGTTCACTCGAAAGATTCAACAAGTGCAGCCGTTTTATGATGAGCTAATTATAAAAATCAGACCATGAATTCAAGACTCCGTTTAACAAGATTCCTTTTGATAGCAACTTTGCCCTTAGCCTTCCTGATTTGGTGGCTAATGATCAGATTAAGCTCCTTACCTTCGAATCTGCTTACGGATAAACCATCGCCTCCCTCCCAATCATCATCTACTCCCCCAACACTCCATGAACAAAACCAAAGCCCCCATTCCGACATCTCAAATACACTCG
>JANWVL010000065.1 GCA_025056655.1 Candidatus Methylacidiphilales bacterium | reverse complement strand
GATGTGATATAATATTACAAGTATGATGAAGTTGCCATGGAAATTGATGCTCTTGCTGTCTGCGTCTTATTTGAGTGGATGTAAGGCTATAAAAGAGTTCGGCGAAGGTTCTATACAGCTCATGTTTACTATAGGCATGGCTGTTTCAATGTTTGCGGTTATTATCATAGGTATTAATTTAATTATTCGTGGCCTTGCATTAATAGAGGCTGATCTGTCAAGACTTATCATAGGTTTAACTACTGTGCTTGTTCTTATAGGAATATTTTTGCTGACACCGAGCTTAGTTATATGGACGATTGATGCTATTCGTGAAGTAGGCGGATTTGATACATCTATTAACTTGCCTGGCAGATAATGGTGTCTAGAAGTAATTATACAACATAAACCGCATTTATATAAATCATACTAAAACAGGGATATCTCATGATGCATGACGATCTGTATATAAAAATAAGGTTAAACGGCGATCTTTTGTACAAAAAAGGATATCACTCTATTTTCTTGTACTATTTTATTTACAAGATTAACCCGTTTTTATCGTATTCGGTAACCTATGATCTTATGATGTTGTATCGAGAATATGACCAGGCATACAAATTGTTGTTGAAAATAATAGACGATAGGGTTTTAAATGTTACAGAGATAATTACTGCTGTTAAACAAATAATACCTGACGTAGAGAAAAATATAGATGAAAAGAGTCAGGAGTTAATCAGAAAAATAGCAATTAGAGGATTGATTGATAATATACAGGATGATTATATAAAGAAGACGCTTTCTTTTTTCTTAAAGAGAGAAATATACTGCATTGTTTTTGATGGACAGTTTGCACAACATCACGATATCTCCGTTTGTTTTTTAAGTAATTTTATGGGCGATTATTTTAAACAACTCGCCATCGAGTCAAGTTGTTATAGGAAATATCTGAAAGATATCGTTTCTGATATTATCAACACGAATATAACATCTTTTTTAAATGCCATATTCAAAAAAGACGTTGATCAATCTTTAAAAGCAACATGGATCACGCGATTATTATTAAATTGTAGAGAAGAATGTGTTGAAAGTATTATAGATAAAATAAAAGACATTGATGATTTAAAAGATCGCGTTATTGATAACATAATAAATTATTTTTCTCAGGATAAAAACCATGCTTGTGATTTATGGGCTACTAAGGATATTATTTATAGCCTCATAGATAAATACAACCTGGATAAAAAAGAAATTTTGGATAAGATACACCCGTGGTTATCTGTTTTAATGATAAAGGATAGTAAGATCAAATCTGATGAGGTGAATATAGAATCCATCTCTAAACGATTGATCTATGAAAATATAATACATGAGGATAAAGCTATATCATCAGGCGTAAAAAAAGACTTGTTGCAAAAGATATGTAGTATAACAGAGCAATATCTCCGGAAAAAGCAATGTGATATTGTTTCTTTTGAGTGTATTATAAAAGAATTGATGTACAGTATCATCAAAGAACTGAATCACTTAGAGAGAGAAATGTTTTTTACAGCCTGTGAAATTAAGTATATTTGTTATATAGGAGATACGTTTGAAGATATGAACAAGGATGTGATTGTGAATAAATTAAATACATTGACTCATGATGAATTAAGACATGTATTATTATTATGGCCTGAGGCAATCAAATATATAAGCAAGGATAAAAATCGAATAGGCATAAATAATATTATTTTTATCATAAATTACTATAAAGATATTAATCATGAATTATTGTATCGTGTATTAGATCAAATGAACAAAAGTGATTTGAGTGCAATAATTAATTCATGTGTATTTATCAACAAGGATATATACACTAAGTATGTTTCTAAGTTAGATGATGACAGCATAATTAATGTTATTTGTTATAACCATGAACTGGATATAGACAGTAAAATAATTTTATATAATTGTTTATCAAAAGAGAGCAAAGTATTATGCATGTTGAAATGTAAACCTGATGTGTCTTTAAATATATTAGATAGACTGAGAGACAAAAATAATTGGGAGGAGAAATTTGAGATTGTCCTGCGCGGGATAATAAAAAACAAAAACTATGAGTTAGCAGAGACTGTATCATGTTTAACTATAAATGAAATAATTCCTGGCTATAAAGAGTTGATAGATAAATGTACTGATAAAATAGACAGAGATTTGATTTTGACATCTTTAATGAATATTACCGAAAATACTTTTGTCAAGAGAATCATAGACCGTGTTCAGTTTATATCTTTCTTCAGCTGTCCAGATGATAATTATAATTTCATCTTAGCATAAGAATTTCTCGCTATTAATTTTTTATACCTGGTCAATAATAAAAAACTGGATTATAATAAAAACATGTCGCGCGAGTTTTATTATAATTTTCTTATAGATATAGATAGGGTCATGAAGAAAGATATAAAAGGCGATATTTATGGTAAATTTTTAAAATTATTGATTGTGTTATCTGAAGAAAAGAATATGGAACTTGCTGATTTAGTAGCCAAGTCTTTAATAGAGATTATCCTCAATAATTTACATAAAAATAAGAATAGAATATATACACTGCTTGATGCTTTTTATCTTTTTAAAGAGATCATCGAATTAAGCAATAAGAGTGTTCATCAAAACATATACTCATTTATTGAAAATGAGTTGCTTAATTTTATGTATAACGAAAATCATCATGAGTGCCTTGCATTAAATAATTTAGTAAGAGAGAGGAATGTTAATATTATTTTAGAGAGAAGATGTGTAAATCCAAGCCAAGAACAAGATATTGAATGCGAGGTTAATAATTTTAAAAGCCTTGTAATGTCTCTTCATTTTAAATATCATCACGGTGGAAATCCAATTAAAAATTACGTTAAAAATATTTATAACAACCAAGATAATCGCGAGTTATCAGTTTGTAAAGTAATAGAAAGTATATACCATATTGGTATAAGTCCCAATGATTTATCTGTATCCGTTGATGATTACACTATATATGATAAGGATTTAGCTAGTTCTCTGCGGCATTTTATGCGAAAACGTGGAATTTTTAGAACATAACCGGGGATATTTTTTCATGCAACATAAATATATCAGGCTAGGGTTATAATATATCTATGGAATACACTACCCTACTTGATGTTTTGAAGTGTAGTAGAAATAATTTAAGAGGTATTGAGAGGATTATATCTCAATGTACGCATAAGCCAGAATTTAAATCAGATGTTCCCTCTAGATCATGTTTGTTACATAAGATACAATATCTCCATTGCTTGCTTGCGCAGGAATTATTAAGATATAGATATGCAAAAAAGAAGTTTAAAAAATCTATATTATATGTAATAAACAGTTTTTTAGATAAAATTATTCATGACGCCATGCAATATAACCACAAAGATATTGCAACACATGCTATAGCAACCTCAGCTTTTATTAATTTAATGATAAACAAAAAATATCATAAGGTCATCGGTATGTTGTATATATCATCTAAATCTTTAGATATTGATGCGGGTGAATTTTGCCTTTATAATTCACTCTACATGCATTCAGCATATTCTTGTATAGGAGAAATTTACTTTAATCATCAATTAAAATTAGACGTTGTACTGGACTATGAAGCTTTTAGGAGCTTATTTTTCACGTTTGACGAGGTACGGATGAGTATGTTAAACCAAGACTCTTTGTTTATTAATATATCCAATAGAATTAAAAACGAAGAAGTGACTAAAAATATTAAAAATATGCTGAAAAACTGCAGAAGTTATTCAAATCTATATCAAGCAGGAAACATTATTTTTGAATATATTAAGTCGCGTTATCATGAAAAACCGGAAGGATTTGAGTCGCATGAAATAATAAATATGATTTATTTATTAACAATATCGTCTTTTTATTGTCAAATAGATAAAGATTTAAATTCTAAAATACTATACTATTTATGGGATATGAGTTTAATCTATCATACAAATAATAAACATAGCCTGCAACTATATGATAATAACAGAAAAACAGAGAATTTGATAAAAAAAAGCATCGAATACGCAGATGCTTTTATTCATAAAAAATGTAATTATAACCAAAAATACGGAAATAGTTCAGTAATGTTATCTTAAAAACCGCATCTTATTTTACCTTCTTAATTTAACTAAACTCTTATTAAATCATAGGTCAATATTTGTTCCCCTGTTTCTATGTTCGACAATATATTTTTTATTTCATAATCAAGCTCATAACTATTTTTATGAGTTGCCGCATTCAGCTTACCTCTTAGTAAATTATATCTTTCGCGATCATATATAGATAACGGCAGTTGAGAGATTTTGTCTATGTAATCAATGGCCATTTTAGCAAAAAAATCATCTCCAGATATACAATGACAATATGCGCAAGATAATATAGCTATTTTAAGCAGCAAAATATTTTTAGCATCATCTAATTGAGCATCTTTATCCTTAAGATAATTTTCGACATGATCTATTAAATCTATAAACTTTTTCTCGCTATAACTTTGCTTTGCAGCATAAAACTTCTCCAGTATTTTTTGTATGGACAGTGTAATTTTAATAGGTCTTTTTGAGATAAAGAACGGCTTGAACAGCATGACCATAATATACTTGAGATGATCGTTTTTGTCAAGCTTTCTATGTTATATCTACTACCTGGTTCATAGCGCAGGTCAATTGTGTTTAAATCGGCATATAATAATACTATGAGCGATTACAGCAACTCATTCAATGATCATATAGATGCTTTTAAATGGATATCCGCTCTATGCACAGCTATTCCTGAAGCAAAATTTATGGTACTAGGACCTCCCGGAATTGGCAAGACTGCATGGGCCAAATCTTTAGCCAAGCAGCTAAAGGATGAAGCATTGCTACAAATTATGGTAATGAGTTCTGTCGATGCTACCGCTTTAAGCGGCGTTACTCTTGCAAGAACAGATCCATATAATAGAAAGGTTTCCACCCAAATAATATCACATCCAAGCTTTAAGCAGATTTATGATATTCAAAATAAATTCCTGTCTGAATATAGATATATCCCAAATGCTGTTCTTGTTTTAGAGGAAATCACAAACAGCCCTGATAATGTTCAGAAAGCGGTCCTTAATTGCATATCGACAGGATGTTGGTATGGGCTACCAATTCGTAATCTGTCAATTGTTGCTACGGGGAATACCGACGAACACTCACACGCAGCAAATGCTATTAATGAGGCACTGAGGCGACGCTTTTGTATACTTAATATAGGTAACTTTAGGTATTCTGACTTGAATGAATATTTTACCAATTTAATGAATAATGTAATGAACGCAAAAATCAATGACGATGTTCCATGGTCTCATCCTGAAATTCCTTCTTTGACCCTTATCAGACTATGGTCAATAGCTATATCTCAGGTTTTAGCTGATATTACAAAATCAACAGATGAAGTGATAACACAGGCAAATAATGACCTGGATAATTCATATACAGGATGGGATTGCCCGGCTTCTAGAGATGCTCTTATTCAAGCATTAGCCGTTTTGTTTAGCATGAATGCGCCTGATAAGGTTATAGGTACTTTTGTCTGTGGTTATATAGGAAATAAACCTGGGAATAAATTGATGAAAGATTACAACTTATTAGAAAGAATAATAAATTTAAAAGACAAGATTGATAATGTATTCGAAAAAACGTGTAATGAAATAATAGCGGGTAAAAATCCAGATAAAATAATTAGGGGTAAAAAAACAAGATCACGTGAAATCTTTTACTCAAACGCATAGGAGGTGTTAAAGTGAACGTACAAACACAATCTAAGCAATACGACTACGGCACGATTTTTAACGAATTATTTAAATCATATGGTGATACAGAAGGGTTAAAGAATAATTTCAATAACTATCTCCAGAGAGTATGGGCTAAAATAGCAAGCGCATTCAGATCTCTAAGATATATCACTAATTCTTGCAAGATAATCGAAAACAATAGTAGTAGACATACTATGTACACAGATGGCGCAAATGTGATTTATAATAAGGAGAGATTGCTTGAATTAATAAACGCAATAGAGTTGCAAATATCTGAAAAAACACCGGGGAATAGTAACACAAATTCAAGCTTAAATTTTACTCCGTTTTTACAGGCTGTGCCTTTGCTAATCCACGAATGTCTACATATAGCTTTAGGCCATGTCAGTTATATAGAAACGTTTTTGTATAATAATAATATATCACCGCAAAGAAATCCACTTCTATATATAACTGTGCTTTATTTATATAATTATTGCATTGATTACGATGTTAATAATTTGACCAATTTCATGACGAGGGTTTTCGCTTCTAGAATGTCAATAGAAAAAAGGTATATTCATGATTTAACAGATGATGAAGGATACGTCAATTATATTAGTATAAAAAATCTGGCAGATTCTTTTGGAGTTAAGGATGTAGATCATACTACCAGCGGTTTTAAAGTATTTATGGGCATTTTTAGAGAACTTATCCTCAAGTTCGAAAAAATACCTGATGATGTTAAAAAACAGATCGATAAATATGCGCTAGATCTAATTAACTATACTTATTTCATTGCTAGACAATACGATGAGATATATAATTTATACGAAGAGATCCGTAAATTAATGAAAGATTTGGATAAAATATCTCAAAGTAGAGCATTAACCAGAGAAGATACAACATCTGAAATAAGAAAAAATATGTCCAAATTGAATAACCAATTCAGAAATTTGAGTGATCATACTCAGCCTTTAGGCAAAGACTTTATTGAAAATTTAAATTATGAAATAGAAAATATGAAAAAAGCTTTTAATGATAAGCTTGAAAATGATCCTGATCGCATGTTATTAGATATGCTGATGGATGTTTTGGATGACATTTTCTCTGATTATGCAAAAAATACAACGAGTATAGCATACCATATTTTATCCGATCAGGTCTCTTTTGTCAGTTATTCTAAACTTAAAGATAATAATCAGCTCGGAGGTTTTCAATATAGTGATTCTTTATATAATTTAATCAATCGCGGTGTATTAAATAAAAATATTGACGTGGACAATATAAGCGAAAGAGAGATTGACCGTTTGGCTGAGGAATGTTTGGATTATCATAATAAATCATTCGTTGATAGCGCAATTCAAAGTAATAAGAGAATGGATAATATCGTAGATTTCATCAGTCCTGTGACTGCAAAAGTTACTTTCAATATGATTAAGAATGCTATTAGTGATAGTGGCGTAGATAAAAATATGGTTGAGAAAGCACTTGACTTCATGATTGAAAATATAAGCAAAACGATGGATTTGTTCAATAAAGAGCGAGAAGAAGTAAATAAAAATTTAAGTGATTTAACGCCTGAATATAATATTAGCTATAATAAAGACCAAGGCACTGACCTACCTGATCAAACGCTAATGCTTCAGGTTATCGCAACAAACCAGGAGCAATTGTCTCAAAGTAGAACGCATATAAGTGCGACAGAAGAATTTTCAAAGCTATTTGATTTATATAAAAATAATTTAATAGATCGCAATGAAATAGCTAGGAAAATTATTGCTGATTACCTATCAAAAACGATCTCAAATCATAAACCTAGTAATCAGTTAGATGATTCTAATAATCATCCTCCCTTTAACAAAGATAGTGGATCATCTCAAATACCATCTTTGTCAAATGGTGAAAATTGTCAAATGCCATCTGGTCAATCTAGTAATCAGAATGATTCGCACTGCCAAACGACAGAATCACAATCTGGTACTCAGAATTCTTTTAGCAAAGATAGTGGATCATCTCAAATACCATCTTTGTCAAATGGTGAAAATTGTCAAATGCTATCTGGTCAATCTAGTAATCAGGATGATTCGCACTGCCAAATGACAGAATCACAGTCTAATACTCAGACCTGTTTGTCTGGTCAAATGGCAGGAGAAATGTTTATATCACAGAGTAATATATATGCCAATGCGCAACTATCTCCATTTGAAAATAAACACATGCAAAACCATGATATTCAAGATTTGTATTCGCAAGCTCTTGATCATATACAACGCAAAATAGAGGAATTAGCACGAGAATTGAACGAAAAGTTAGCCAAAAAACATGAAGATATTAGCCATGATATTGAGAAAAGAATTGATAAAATAGCGGATTTTTTCGGTAATTTTGGCGTTGGTGATGTAAAGAATAAATTTAAAGATTATTTATCCAAAGAATTATTCAGAATGCTTGTTGAAAGTTATTCAAAGATAGATCAAGATAAGATCAATGAATGCAGGGAAAATATAAGGATTGAAGTAACGGGGATATTGAATGATCAAGAAACGATGAAGAAAATAGGTGTAGGTATGGGTCAGACTTTGCGCAACATTTTTGACAGGCCTGCAATAGAGAAAAATGTGAAAAGATATTTACCACACATACATTTACATCGTTTAGTGGCACAAATGATTAAAGATCGTTCGAACGCGTTGACACGGCGTTCATGGTCAGGATTATCACCTTTAGGAAGAATAAATGAGATTCCACTGCCCAAAACAACGTTAAAAGATATTTCTGCTTTATTAATCGTTGATGTCAGTGGAAGTATTGCTAATGAAGATCTCAAAAGAGCAGCAAGTGTAATTTTTCCATTATTTAAGAGGTTCAAGGAATTGCGAATGGTTTTCTGGGATGATGGTCTTCAAGCCGATAAGGTAATTAAAAATATAAGAGAACTTGAAAATATAAAAGTCAATGGCGGTGGAGGAACTTCTATTGACGAAGCTTTAAGATATGTTTTCGGAGAGAAGAATAAAAGAGATAAACAAAAAGCGACAAAGAAAGAAAAAAATTATGGTTTGGTTGTGATTTTAACAGACTTATATAGTACGTGGCATAATGTAACAGATATAAACCTGCCTCCGTATACATTGGTGGTTGATATAGGCACACAACCGTCGGTTATAACTTTCCCTGCAGAGCATTACTATTATCATATTGCTACTGATCAATATTGTTATGTTAATAAACCAACCAATTGTTTAGTGAATTCATAAGTTTCATCTGGCTTTTATATTATTAAGAAATATTCTTAATGCAAGGCCAGTTAAAATCGTTGCGGTTTTATAATCAGCGTTAATATATATCAAGACATTCAATAAATCATCTTCTTTGCCTTTTATTTTATATGAAATATTGTAAGAATGATTTGGCAGACATATTATTTCACCACCATTTGCGTTATGTTCACTTTTATCGCAAAATAAAATTATCTCCACATCCTTGTTTAATATTCTTGGGTTGTATTTGAATATATTAAAACACTCGTTTAGTATAAAGTATTCTCTACCACAACCTATATCCTCAGTATTAACTAAGACCGGTATAGTATCAACATCAGATGGCGCTGATTGAATGATAATTTTTGCTTTGTTATATGGTTTTAATCCCTCGTAATCATATTTCTTTATTATTATATTTGGCAAAATAATTATGTTGGACAAATTCTGCATAAATTTATTGTAATCACCTTCTATATATTCTATTATATTGATGCCTTTATAGGTAAACGATTTCTTTTCGTTTATTCTCAAAGCTTTCACCCTAAACTTTTCTATTATTTTATACATTATATCTATAATTTCAGTGGCGAACTCTTCTCCACAAGAAACTGGTAGCCATAAATTACATTTTGATATATTATCACCCTGTCTGGTCCTATTTGCAATCAGATCTTCTTCTGTGTCTTTATAAAAAAAGCGATATAGACAATATTCAATCCACAAATGATGATTTTCTACGCACACCATAGCTATTACTATACATCAAGATCACCACAAAGAAAACAGATAGGTAAAGATTATAGCTCGAAAAATATTTAGTTATTCGCGCGAAGAAATCTCTTAAAGTTTTTACCGGGAATAGAGAATCAAGCAGAATAGAAGGTTTAGAGGAATTGCTGCGATCAGATGGTCCAGATGGTTCATAAGAGTATAACCATTGCAGCGCATTAGGCCATTCTCATGAGATAAAATGAAAAATGAAATACCTACATAAGCGATGATTATGCTTGTATTTCTTATCGTCTGCATATAGCTTGGATTATCCTTGGCAAATATTGCGCGCTCCCCATTTTACTTAATTATAAACAACACAACAAAACCAGGGTGTGCCTAAATCCAAATACTTGCGTAGTCCCGCGGATAGCTCTGATAACCCGGATGCGCTTACTTGGAGGGATGCCGCCGATTCCAGCATTGCACAAACGACGCAACCGACCGCCATAGCTCCTCCACACACCGCGAAAAGCACCGCGTCCGTCGGCCTAAGCGAGCAAGAGCCCCCGCAACTCGGCGAGACTTGCTTCAACCGAA
>JANWVL010000064.1 GCA_025056655.1 Candidatus Methylacidiphilales bacterium | reverse complement strand
TGCCGCTTACAGAGTTGCAAGCGTATCTTCAGACTATCTCTCTCAAAGGACGCGATGCTCGCATTGCTGCAGATTTATTGAAAGAGATTCATCAACGGCTGAATTTTCTCTGCGAGGTAGGATTAGACTATCTCACCCTTGATCGTCCAATTTACGCCCTCTCAGGAGGTGAAGCTCAACGGATCACCCTGGCAGCACAGTTAGGATCAAATTTGCAAGGCGTATTATACGTCCTCGATGAGCCTACGATTGGATTGCATGCTCGTGACAATGAGCGATTGATTGCGACGTTGCTGAATTTGCGCGATCGGGGAAATACGCTCGTCGTCGTAGAACACGACGAGGAAGTGATGAAATCGGCTGATCGCATCTTAGATCTCGGCCCAGGAGCTGGAAAACAGGGTGGATCGATCGTCGCTGATGGCACATGGGATGTAGTCGCAAAAGTGTCTGAATCTGCCACAGGAAGACATCTCGCGCAGCCTTTATCTCATCCACTTTTGGGTAAAAGAAGAGAAGTAAACAAAAAGTCTCACTGGCTGAATTTATCCCATGTCCATAAGCACAACCTACACGATTTCAGCGTCTCTCTTCCTTTGCAGCGTCTCGTTGTGCTCTGCGGTGTGAGCGGCTCTGGGAAAAGCACTTTGTTGCTGGATGTATTGAAGCCGCTGCTCGAATCCATATATAAAGCCGGTCGTAAGCCAGATCCCTTTTTGGGCAAGCTTGAAAGCTCTCTTCCTATCACACGAGTCGTCGAAGTAGACCAGTCACCACTTGGAAGAACCTCACGCTCGACTCCAGCTACCTATCTTGGCCTTTTAGATGCCATCCGTGAGTTGTTTGCTTCAACTCCAGCCGCGCGTGAACGTGGCTATGGAGCGTCACGTTTTTCTTACAATACTGCCGGCGGGCGATGTGAACATTGCGCGGGACAAGGTCAGGTCAAAGTCGAGATGCAGTTTTTGCCCACATTTTATCTGCCATGCGAGAGTTGCCGAGGGAAACGATACAACTCAGAGACCTTGTCGATTTACTACAAAGGCAAGACTGTAGCTGACGTTTTAGAAATGAGCGCTCAAGAGGCTTCTGAGTTTTTTGTTGGCATTCCGGATCTTCGTTTGACGCTTAATCTGATGGTAGAAATCGGTCTGGATTACATTGCGCTGGGGCAACCCAGCAATACGCTATCAGGTGGAGAAGCGCAACGTTTGAGGTTAGTCGCTGAACTAGCTGAATCGCTCCGGATCGCTCAAAAAGAAGAGATGCGAAAAATTGCAAAAGAGAGACCGCATCACGTCTATCTTCTCGAGGAGCCGACTATTGGCTTACATGGCGAGGATGTGCGGAGGCTGATCCTGTTGTTGCATCGTCTTGTTGATCAAGGTCACAGTGTGTGGGTGATCGAGCATCATTTAGATTTAATTGCCGAGGCGGATTGGTTAATCGAGCTAGGGCCGGGGCCGGGTGAAAAGGGCGGGCGCGTAGTTTTTGAAGGCACACCGGAAGAATTGATAGATTGTCGTTTTTCTCCTACTGCTCCGTATTTGAAGCCATACATCTGCCAGCAAAGCCGCTCAGGACGGCTGAAGGATGCTGTCAAGAGCGTCTAGAGTTCTATCAATATCCTCAAAGCTGTGTGCTGCGCTGATGAATGCTGTCTCGAACTGAGATGGAGGCCAGTAGATTCCTTTTGCGAGGAGTTTGTGGAAACAGTCAGCGTATTGTTGGCGGTTGGATGTTAATGCAGTCTCAAGATCGATCACATCTTTGTCGGTGAAGAAGAGTGTGAACATTGAGCCGATTCGATGGAAACAATAGTGAAGCGAGTGTTGCTTGAGAATCTCCCTAATTCCTGTTTCCAGTCTGGATCCGAGATTTTCGAGTGTTTCATAAATCCTTTGATCTTCGAGCAATCGGAGTTGTGTAAGGCCAGCGATCATAGCTAGTGGATTTCCGGAAAGCGTTCCAGCCTGATAAACGGGTCCTTCAGGGGCTAGATGATCCATTATATCGGCACGACCACCGATCGCTCCGACTGGGAGGCCGCCCCCTATGATTTTTCCATAGAGCGTGAGATCGGCTTTGATGGAAGTTAGAGCTTGGATGCCACCGAGTGAGACACGGAAGCCCGTCATCACTTCATCGAAAATCAAGAGAGCGCCGTATTGATCACAAAGTTTGCGGAGATGCTCGAGAAATCCCGAGCGTGGGAAGATCAGGCCAGCGTTTGCGGGATAAGGTTCAAGAATGACTGCGGCGATTTCCTCACCAAATTTTTCGAAAGTCTGGTCTAGGGCTTCAGGTTGATTGAACGGGAGGCAAAAGGTCAGCGATGCGAGAGGGTCGGGTATGCCGGCGCTATCTGGCTGGCTTAGCGTCAGGGCGCCACTGCCAGCTTTGACGAGCAGCGAATCTACATGGCCGTGGTAACAGCCTGAGAATTTTATAATCCGCGGGCGTCGAGTGTAGCCACGAGCAAGACGGATCGCGGCCAGGGCAGCTTCCGTGCCGC
Organism: Candidatus Methylacidiphilales bacterium; assembly: GCA_025056655.1. Classification (NCBI taxonomy): domain Bacteria; kingdom Pseudomonadati; phylum Verrucomicrobiota; class Methylacidiphilae; order Methylacidiphilales; species Methylacidiphilales bacterium. The sequence continues at coordinate 68,721 of JANWVL010000064.1, read as the reverse complement.
TGTTTGTGAAGCGGATTTTTTCGATCCATGGAAGGCGTTGTGTAATCCACTCGGCAATTTCGACCTCGTATGGGTTCGGGACACCGTAGCTCGTGCCGTGTGGAAGCGCATGAGAGAGAGCTGAGATGATTTCTGGATGAGCATGGCCGAGTATCATTGGTCCCCATGATCCGACGTAATCAATGAGGGCTCGTCCTTCGCAGGTAAAAAGGCGTGATCCGCTTGCATGCTGAACAAAGAAAGGCGTGCCTCCTACGGCTTTAAATGAGCGGACAGGGGAATTGACTCCACCTGGGAGAACTTTTTTTGCGCGTGCAAAGAGAGTAGTGGAATCGAGAGTGGTGAATTCAGAAGCTCTAGCAAACTTGTCGAAGGCGGATAGGGATGCCATAGTCGGGGTAAGTTAAACGAAAAAAGTTATGTTGGAATCTTTGAGTTTGAAGGCGGCAGAGGGACTTTTTGTTGTGCACCTTTTTTTACGAGTAGATTTCGCACATTGGGCAGGTATCCCCCGAGCAGACCAAGAGGAACGTTTAGGGTATTTTGAGAAAATTCTTACAACGAGGGCAAATGAGCGGAAGGTGCAGGTGAAATTTATTTTGATGGGTGGGAAGGCGGATGCGGCAGTGATGATGCTCGGTGTCGATCGAATGGAGCTTTTGGTGATGGAGCGCGAGCTTTTATCGGCGCTAGGAGAGAATGTGTTGAAACGCGTGTGGAGTTATTTTTCGATGACCGAGGTATCGGAATACACTACGACGGAGAGCGAGTATCGTTTAGAGCTTCTTCAGCAGGGGATCGAGGAGGGAAGTGAGAGGTATCAAAAGGAACTAGCGATCCGTCTGGATCGACTTAAGAGCTACACGATTGATAGGCTTTATCCGAGGTTGCCAGATTGGCGTTTCTTTTGCTTTTATCCGATGAGTAAACGTCGAGCATACGGACAGAATTGGTATGAGTTGCCTTTTGAGGAGCGTAAAAGCTTGATGAAAGGGCATGCGGCTATTGGGAGAAAGTATGCGGGGAAGGTGTTGCAGTTGGTGTCGGGTTCTATTGGCCTAGATGATTGGGAGTGGGGAGTGACGCTGTTTGCGCATGAGGCACGTGATGTGAAGGCGATTGTGACGGAGATGCGTTATGATCCGACGAGTGCACGATATGCGGAATTTGGTCCATTTTACACGGGGATTCTTGTCCCGTTGATGGCAGAGGGGGCGAGGCTGCAGACAATACTGGCGCAGCTGTGGGGGATCAATCGACATTGAGACTAGATGATTTTTTCGACGTCTTGCCGCTCGAGCAGAGAGAGGAGAGAGGTTTGTTGCTTATTGAATTCTTCATCTTCTAGCACGGGTGTGGCGGTGTAAGCTTCGAAGCTTAGAGGTAGCTCAACCCAGGATCGGCAGCCGCCATAGCTTGGATGCATGGGGAGTCGGTATTCAAAAGGGAGTATGTAGACCCGAACTATCATGGCGAAAAGACCCTTTTTTTGACTCTGATGAAAGCGTTCTTCGATCACTTCATCTTTCCAGTGATGGAAGGGGCTAAGCAAGGGAATGAGTGATGCATTTCGGATGAAGAAAGCGTGGGTAACTTCTGCATAAGATCTGATTGAGACTGTGGTTGGCTCTTTTTCTGAGGCTTGGGGGGAAGTTATGTTTTTGACGAGGGAATATTGCTGATGGTATGAGGTTGGGAAAAGCCAGAAGCGTCTGAATTGTAGGGAAAACGAGCCTTTGTTTTCGTGGATGCCACCTTTTCGTAATATTAAAATTTGAGAGCCTTTCTGGAGTGCATCAGTGATAACTTGCCAATCTTTGAAGGCGGGCGTTGTTGATGAGGTGCGGGCCGTTTGTTTGTCATGAATAGAGGTGAGTGGACGATTGGCATTCAAACCAGGATTTAAGGCGTGGCGGTTTCTCCAAAAGTAGATGATCCCTGAGAGGAGGGTGATCGCGAGGGTCAATCCAAGGAAGCTATGGTAAGCGATATAAAGCCAGTAGATGGCTGTATTTTCTTGCACCCACAGTGTGTGGACGGAGGTGATTCCATATCCGAGGATGAGAGTGATCACTTGTGAGAACATTTTGTGTTTGCCTAATTTTTCGGCGGCTAGGACAACGCCTTGCGCCGCGGCAATCAGACGAAGGCCCGTGACGAGGAATTCACGGGACATAATAAGAACCACCATCCACAGGGAGACTAAGCCAAAATGAAAAAGACCGATGAAAGCTGTGCAGATTAAGATTTTGTCCGCCAGTGGGTCGAGAAGTTTCCCGAGGCTAGTTATTTGGTTGTGACGGCGGGCGAGGTAGCCATCGAGCCAATCGGTTATGGAGGCAAAGATAAATAAAGCTAGAGCTATTGGAGCTTTGGTTGAAAGATCGAAACTTAACACGACAGCCAACCCGACGCATAAAACAAGTCGAGCCAGGCTGATGATGTTGGGAGGGTTCAATAACGAAAACTGCACGCCTCTATTCATAGGGCTGTAAAAGAGTGTGGCAAGAGAGGGAGATGAAACAAGAGAGTAGGCAATCAATGGTGATTTGAATCATTCTTGTGATAGTTCTTTTTTGGATTTAGGAATGAATAGATGAAGAAAGTGATGAAATTGGCGTTGTCGTTTTTGGTTGTAGGAACAATTTGTGTGAGGATGAGCTGCTCTTCGTTTGCAGAGGCAAGGAAAGAACCGTCAGTTTATTTAGGATGGATCCCGGTTCAGATCATTAGCCAAGGGGAGCCGCTCGTCCTGGATATGCGGCGCTTTGGGGTGTGGGGGGAAGACGTGGATTTACGCTTGGATGGGGCTGAAGGCGTATCGGCGAAATATGATAAGTCAAGCCGTTCGCTAATATTGACTCTTGAAGAGGGCATAAGTGGGTTAATCCACGGACGAATTCTTCTAGAACGGGAGAAGAGAGTGATAGGTGGAGGAGAATTGACACTTTCTGTGGTGCCGAAGAAGCGACATGAGTTTATTTTTGATGAAAAAAATACAAAAGGCGTGCGGCCCCAGAGAGTGTTGGCGGTGGGAACGTTCAATGGATGGAATCAGAGCGCACATCCGCTAGAACGCGGTGAAGACGGAATCTGGAGACGTGAAGTGTGGCTTGAGCCGGGCGAGTATAAGTATAAGTTCGTCGTGGATGGAGAATTCATTTCTGATCCAGATAATCCATTACAGACGAGCGATAGTTTTGCGAATTCAATTCTAAAAATTGAAGGGCAGCAAGAGGGGACACCGCCGTATATTTACCCTCATGAATTGCGCAAGGGAGAGGCAATTGTAAAGGTTGTGCCGGGTAATTCTGAAATAAACACTATTGTAGCAGTGGCTCAACACTCCAATGGTGCCACTGCGCGGCTGAAGGTTGATAGAGTGGGGGATGAAGCACGGGTGTTGATTCGCGGAGTGCCAAAGGAAAGTTGGATAAGAGTTATCGTAGATGATAAGGAGGGACGAGTTAGCAATACGGTGAGGTTTCCTGCAGGAGAGCTCAAGACATGGCAGTGGCAGGATGGAGTGATTTACTACGCTTTTACGGATCGTTTTTTTAACGGGAATACTGAGAACGATTATCGCTGTGATCATCCTGATTTGTTGCCCCCTGCGAATTTTCACAATGGCGATTTAGAAGGAATCACTAAAAAAATCCGCGAGGGATATTTTGATCGTCTTGGAGTCAATGTCTTGTGGCTGGCTCCTTTGAATGAAAATCCACGCGGCGCCTTTCAGTCATTTAAGCCACCTCATCGGTGGTATACGGGGTATCATGGATATTGGCCTGTATCGGAACGCCGTGTGGAGCCGAGGATAGGTGGTGAGGAGGCATTGAGAAGATTAGTTCACGTGGCGCATGATCGGGGGATAAAAGTGATAGCGGATCTAGTGCTCAAGCATGTGCATGAAGATCACCCATGGTGGAAGAATCATCGGGATTGGTTTGGGACCCTGGAGTTGCCGGATGGGCGAAGGAATTTGAGGTTGTGGGATGAGCATCCGTTTACAACATGGTTTGAGCCATTTTTGCCAGCATTTGATTTTAATAAGAAAGAGCCGGTTGAGGCTTTGATAGAAAATTCGATCTGGTGGTTAGAGGAATTTGACTTGGACGGTTTTCGATTGGACGCTGTGAAGCACATTCAACATGACTTCTGGTGGCGGTTTCGGACGGCTATTCGGGAGCGTGTTGAGTCCAAACGTAAAAGCCCGCTTTATTTTGTTGGGGAAACGTTTATGGATCGCCGTGGGATTATGTCATTTGTCGGGCCTAATATGTTGGATGCTCAGTTCGACTTCCCGCTTTATGACACGATTATGGAGGTCTTTGCGACTGAGAAAGCTACCTTTCGGGACTTGGAAAATTCTTTGCGTTCCTCTGAGCTCATCTATGGGAAAGAGACATTGATGTCGGCTCTTCTTGGAAATCACGATAAATCTCGATTTATGGCTTTTGCGGATGGAGATTTGCCTGATCCGGAAGAATCTGATGAGGAGGAAGTGGGTTGGAAGAAGCCACCCAAGATGGATCATTTAGATCGCTATTATCGTCTCAAACTTGGAATGAGCTTTCTCATGACGATTGATGGTGTGCCGATGATTTATTACGGCGATGAAATCGGAATGACAGGGGCTGGCGATCCAGACAATCGCCGAATGATGCGATTTGGAGAAGAATTGAGTGAGCAGGAGAAGCAAGTGCAAGAACATTGGAGTCGAGTGGCGCGGATCAGGCACGCTCATCCGGCTCTACGATATGGTCATAGGCGAGTCGTTCATCTTGAAGATGAGACGTATTCGTATGTGCGGGCTTATTTTCAGGATCGGGTGCTCGTAGCGTTTAATCGCAAATTATCCCCGGCTACTCTGACGCTTGATGTTGCTCCAGAGTTTTCCGATGGGGACTACGAAGAGCTGATATCGGGAAAAACGGTTAAGGTTGAGAATGGGAAGATGGTCCTCGAGATACCGCCTCAGACCTCCTACATCGTCGGGAAACGCTAAGTTTTAACTGTGCTGTTTTTTCTGCGTTGATGCGTGTAGATGTTATCACTCTGTTCCCACAAATTGTAGAGGGAGCCCTCTCAGAGAGCATTATAGCTCGGGCAAGAAAAGAAGGGCGACTAGAGCTGTATCTTCATCAACTAAGAGATTATGCTCTTGATCGTCATAGGACGGTAGATGATGCTCCATATGGCGGAGGCCCAGGGATGGTTTTGCGGGTAGATGTGATCGCACAAGCTCTGGATGCAGTGAGGGCTATGGACAACCGTAAAGCGCACGTCGTGCTGCTTTCGGCTAGCGGGTGGCAGTTTCAACAGGCCACTGCTTATGAATGGTCTAAACTTGAACGTTTGATTTTAATATGCGGGCATTACGAGGGGGTCGATCAACGAGTAGCTGATTATCTCGTGGATCAAGAAGTTTCGATTGGGCCATATGTTTTAACAAATGGTGCATTGGCGGCGGCAGTTCTTATTGATGCCACGGTGCGACTCTTACCTGGTGTTTTAGGGAATGAAAAATCTATTCAGGAGGAGTCCTTCAGCGAGTCCTCGTTTGAGTTAGAAGGGCCTCAATATACTCGGCCGGCAGAATATCGCGGATGGAGAGTCCCAGAAATTCTCCTCAGCGGGCATCATGAGAAAATTCGTGCTTGGCGAAAAGAGCAGGCTCATCTAAAGGCAACTAGGTTAAATAAGCCTTAGAATTCAAATATAGGAGGCAATTATGGATATACTTAAGAAAATCGAAAAAGAGCAGTTTCGTCCGCAAATTCCTGAATTTTCAATCGGTGATTCCGTAAAAGTGCATACGAGAGTTATCGAAGGAGATAAAGAGCGGATCCAAGTTTTCTCTGGGTTAGTGATTGCGCGACGAGGTAGTGGACTGAATGAGACGTTTACGGTTCGCCGCATAAGCTTTGGAGAAGGGATAGAGAGAGTGTTTCCGCTTCATTCACCACGAATAGAGAAGCTCGTCGTTGAGAAGCGAGGAAAAGTCAGGCGAGCAAAGCTTTACTACATCCGGAAACGTAAAGGTAAAGAGGCCACAACAGTCGATACTCTCGATAAATCGGCTGTTGAGAAAAAGGCGAAAAAATAAGTTACCCTAAAGCTTTGCAATTGTGGTGGACTGGGAGCTTGAGCCCAAATTGCTCCAGAAATACGGATGGCCAGACGCTGCCGGACTCGATGAAGCAGGGCGAGGGCCATGGGCTGGTCCAGTTGTAGCGGCTGCAGTGCTAATTCGCGATCGAAAACAACTGCGAGAACAAGTTCCACTTTTACGTGATTCTAAAAAGCTCTCGCCTCGCCAAAGAAAAATTGTAGCAGATCAACTCAAAACTTCCTCTTCGCTTGTATGGAGTGTCGCAATCGCTACAGCTCAGGAAATAGATGCGTCCGATATTTTGAAAGCAACGCAACTTGCGATGTATCGGGCCCTTCAAAATCTTGAAGCACAACCAGGAGGCCTCTGGATTGACGGAAATCCCATGAGACAATTTGAAATGAATGCCGTCTATTTTAAGAAGGGAGATGATCTACTTCCTTCGATAGCTGCCGCTTCTGTGCTTGCTAAGGTGACACGGGATTCAATCATGGAGCAACTGCATGAGCGTTATCCTCAATACGGTTTTGCGCGTCACAAAGGCTACGGCACAGCAGATCACGCGGCTGCTCTCAAGAAGTGGGGCCCTTGTCCAGAGCATCGTCGATCATTTACGCCCGTTCGATCGGCGGCGTGCACCGAATCTTAAGACGGCGAAAGAAATCGGGGCCTATGGCGAACGGGTCGCAGAGTCTTTTTTGCGTCGCCAAAAAGGAATGCGACTCGTTTGCCGAAATTTCAAAATTCAGAAAATTGGCGAGCTTGATCTGGTCTTTCTGCAGGGAAAGACTCTGGTTTTTGTCGAAGTCAAAACTAGGGCTCCTTCTTCTCTTCTGCGTGCCTCCGATGCAGTTGATCAAAGCAAACGCAAGCACTTGCTCAGGGCCTCGCGAGCTTTTATTCGCGAATTCTTTGCTCATCAAAAGCTCTATTATCGCTACGACATCATGGAAATTTATCTTGAAGAAGGAAGAATCCCCGAATGTAGCTGGGTGCAAGATATCAATATTTTCCGTTGAATTAATCGTGTCGTCGGAAAACCAAAGCTGCTGTTTCCCCCCAGAACCCCATGGATAAAGTTGCGATCCATGGAGAGCCGATAGGTTGCGGATTAGATATTAATTGTACCAATGAACTTGGCCGAGTTTCCTTTTGATCTCCTACCCAGGGAGGCAAGACTTTCTTTTGCAAGGCAACACAAGCCAGTGCTGCTTCTATTGCCGATGTAGCGCCAAACGCATGCCCTGTTGTTCCTTTGGTGGATAGTAGGATCAATCGTTTACAGCCAGTCTTCTGTCTCCAAGCCTCTAAGTTTTCCCATTCTTGTTTGTCGTTAGTAGGTGTGCCAGAGCCGTGCGCCCAGAGCGCTTCGAGTTCAAGATGTGAACACCTTGCTGTTTGAAGTGCGCAATCTAGGACTTCACCAATCCATTGGCCATTTTCTCCCCAACGCAATTTAGGATCACTTCTCCACGCCCAACCCGCTAGCTCGATATCACCCGGGCTAAATGAGTCTGAAATTTTCTCTAAGGCGAGAAAAGCGGCGCCCTCTGCTGGGATCATTCCTTTCGGGCTTTGACTGAAAGGGTAAGAAAGTCTGTCTTTATCCGTGCTCTCATCAATCATTCCCATCCTTTGGAGCGGTGTGAGTTGCTCGGGGGATAATGCAGAGTCGGCTCCGCCGGCGATAGCACGCTTGGCCTGAGAATTTAAAAGTTTCAGGGCGGCTTCGATGATGGCTACGGCTCCTGAGGCGCATGCAGCTTGAAGAGAGAGAACCTGTTCTGAACATTGGATGGCACTTGCGACGTAGCCCGTAAGAGAAGTCCAGGGAGTCCATAGTAGCTTTTCTGTCCAAGGGGACTCTTCGTTAACTTTCCAGCCTCTAGCTGTGCCGAGATAAAATATCTCAGCAGGTAAAGGCCAATGACTGTCTTTCCAAGCTTGGAAGGCAGAAGTGGCGCTTATTTTAGCGATACGTGGGGTGCCGAGCCAGTTTTTTAGGCCAACGGGTGGCTTCTCGATTGCGGTATCATCTATCCATCCTAGGAGGAGGGGCGGTTGGGCTCGCTGAGTAAAAGGACGACGTTTTTCGACTATAGACTCAAAGATCGCCTCAGGGCTGTTTCCTGCGGCGGATATTGCTCCAAGGCCAGCTATTTTTATTCTCGCTCTTTCTGACACACTGTAATCTATGGCTAAACTTTACCTGGCTTGAATTCTAGTCCAGCGATGATCATCCGGGCTACCCACAGAAAAATGATATCCGGCCCAGTGACTAAAACGCTGGTTGGATAAAACTTTTGACGGGTCTCCTCATCCATTGTTTCAAAAGCCCAGAGCCAAGAAGAAAACCAAGTGTCTAGTGTGTTAGGGTCTTGTTTCCAGCCTTCTCCAGGCGATTCGATCTGGCAACGAATCAGGTGCTTGGGCACCTCATGATGAGAAGGATCTGGAGCCTCTGGAGCATACCAAACTGGGATACGATGCCCCCACCAGACCTGCCTGGAGATGCACCAATCTTGAATATTCTCGAGCCAATGCGCGTAGACCTTTTCCCAATGGGATGGTACAAACTCGATTAATCGCTGTCTGACGACTTGCAAGGCTAGCTCAATCATTTTGTTATTGGCCATTTTCTTGTAATCCAGAAACCACTGCCAGGATAGGCGAGGTTCTATGGGCACATCGGCACGCTCCGAAAAACCAACATTATTTTCGTAGGGCTCTTCTTTTGATAGGAGTGATCGAGATTGTAAAATTTCAGCGGCGCGTTTTCTTGCAATAAAGCGGTCGAGGCCGTCTAATTCGGGCTCTTGTGGACAGGATACTTTTCCGTCTGGTGTGAGGATATCTATGATTGGAAGGTTGTGACGTTGTCCAATTTCAAAGTCTAGCTTGTCATGGGCAGGTGTGACTTTGAGAACACCTGTTCCGAATTTTGGGTCGATAGCAGGGTCTGGAATAATTGGAATAAGAGCTGGAGCAAGGGGACGGCGAACGTTTCGGCCGATATATTTTTTATACCTCTCGTCGTGGGGATGAACTGCTACTGCGACGTCGGCCATGATTGTTTCTGGGCGGGTAGTGGCGACTGTGAGTTTATCTCGATCGTCTTCCAATATATAATCAATATAATATAGGGTTGATTTTTGAGCCTTGGGGATCACTTCTTCGTCTGAAATAGCGGTAAGTGAGGCTGGGCACCAGTTCACCATCCGCAAGCCGCGGTAGATGTAGCCGCGCTCATAGAGTGTAATGAATACACGTTGCACAGCTCGAGTGTATGCCTCATCGAGGGTGAAACGCTGGCGTTGCCAATCACAGGAGCATCCGAGTTTTTTAAGTTGCTCGATGATGATGTTGCCGTGTTTTTTTTGCCATTCCCAAACCTTTTCTAAAAAGGCTTCACGTGAGAAATCGAAACGCGTCTTGCCTTCAGTTTTTTTAATGTTTTTTTCAACGGCCGTCTGTGTGGCGAGGCCGGCGTGATCCGTGCCAGGGAGCCAGAGCACTTCGTAGCCTTGCATTCTAGCTCTGCGGCAGAGGATATCTTGCAACGTATTGTTCAAAACGTGTCCCAAGGTGAGGACTCCTGTGATATTGGGTGGAGGCATGACGATGGAGAATGGGGGCTTATTGCTTCGTGGGTTGGCATGCCAGTAGCCCTTTTCGAGCCATTCCTGATAGATGCGATCTTGCACGCGCTGGGGTTCGTAGGCTTTAGGAAAATCCTCAGGGGTCATGAAAGCTCTATAGCATTTTTTTGATAGACGATAAACTTCAGTTTAACAGGGGGTGCTTGAGATGTAGCTAGACTCCACGAGTGGCTGAGGGCCAGATGATTTTGTGAAGCTGGATTTGGAAGCGGACGGGAAGCTGATCGCGGAGGATAGCGGTAGCAAGTGTAACGGGCTTCATTGTCTCGAAGACTGGAGAAAAGAGAACAGCCCGAACGCGAACATGGAGATGATATTCAAAGAGCTTTTCTTTGGCCCATTCATAGTCGTCTTGTGTTCCAATCACGAATTTGACCTCGTCGTGTGATTTTAGGTGGGCAATATTAGACCAAAGATTACGTTCCACTTCGCCGCTACTTGGGCACTTTAGATCCATAATGCGTTCTACTCGTGGATCAATCTGTGAGATGTCGTGAGCGCCGCTGGTTTCGATCAGAACTTTGTAGCCTAAGTCACAAAGTAAGCTCATTAATGGGATGACATTATGTTGTAGGAGAGGTTCGCCACCGGTAATTTCAACTAAGCGGCAATTGTATTGGGCTATTGTTGCTAAAATTTGGGAGATAGTCTGACGTTCTCCTTCATAGAATGCGTATTGTGTATCGCAATATGTGCAGCGTAGATCGCATCCGGTTAGACGGACAAATACGCATGGCTGTCCTGCATAGGTGCTTTCTCCTTGGATGCTGTAGAAGATTTCGTTGATGCGAAGTTGTAGGGAGTCGATAGGTTTCGCTAGTTCAGGGGTTGGCATGAGAATAAAATTATAGCCGATTTACGAATCGTTTCATGGCTTGCATAGCTTTTTCGATTTGTTTAAGGCCGGTGGCGTAACTGCAGCGGATGTATTGATGAGCGTGGGATCCGAATGCGGTGCCTGGAACGACCGCAACTTTTTCTTCCTTTAGAAGGCGAAGAGAAAACGTCTGTGCGTCTAGGCCAGTCTTTTTTATTGAAGGAAAAGCATAGAAGGCGCCGCGAGGCATGTGACAATCTAGTCCCATTTCATTCAATGCGGAGACGATGTAGTCTCGGCGCTTGTGGTAGTGATCTTTCATTTTTTGAACGTCAGTCAGGTCGCCGTTTAAGGCTTCAATGGCAGCTTCTTGACTGGCAGTTGGAGCGCACATGATCGCGTATTGATGGATTTTCATCATGGCTTCGGTGATTGCAGGCGGTGCGCAAGCATAGCCGATTCGGAAGCCGGTCATTGCGAATGCTTTTGAAAAGCCATGTAGGAAGATCGTCCGCTCCTTCATCCCAGGCAAGGAGGCGATGGAGGTGTGTTGTCCTTCGTAAGTTAATTCCGAGTAGATTTCGTCTGTGATAACGAGAAGGTTTTTGTTTTGAGCCAGGGCGGCGATTTTTTTTAGCTCTTCTTGAGGCATTGCTGCGCCGGTCGGATTTGTGGGGAAGTTCAGTAAAATAGCTTTGGTGCGGGGAGTGATGTGGGGCTCGAGTTGGGAAGCTTTAAGTGCGAAACAATTTTCTGGATGAGTTTGCACAGGCACTGGTATGCCATGACAGAGCCGAATGCTGGGCGAGTAGGAGACATAACAGGGCTCGTGATAAATGATTTCGTCGCCTGGATCGATGATAGCGCGTAGGGCTAAATCAAGAGCCTCTGAGACTCCAGCTGTGACGATGATTTCTGAGCTAGGGTCATAGTAGACGTGATAATATTGCGCGAGGTATTGTGAAATGGCTTTGCGGAGCCGAGGGATGCCTAAGTTGGAGGTATAACCGGTGCGGCCAGCTCGAAGGCCATCTATTGCAGCCTGGCGGATGTGTTCTGGGCTTGAAAAGTCGGGTTCTCCAATGCCTAGGGAGATCACATCTTGCATGGATTGCACAATTTCAAAGAAATCTCGGATGCCAGAACGTGGAATATTGAGGACGTGCTTGGCTATTGGTGGTGAGAAAGGGGCTCTGCTTGATTGAGACATGATGGGCAAAAGGGGAGGATATGCCTGATGGCTGCTGAGCTATGGGCTTATTTTGAGCCTTTCGTAGTCTTCTTCGTCGTCAGCAGCTAAGGCAGTATCGAAAAATGGGATGTGGTGCTCTTTGTAGGTTTTGAGGAGGAAATGTGTAGCTGTTGAGACGATTCCGGTAAGGGTGGAAAGCTTTTCTGCGACGAAATGAGCGATCGCTTTAGATGAGGGCGCTTGAACAAAGATCACCAAGTCATAATCACCGCTCACAAGGTAACAATCGATGACTTCTGGATATTGGCTGATTCTGCGGGCTAAGCGATCGAAGCCTTCGCCACGTTCAGGGGTAGTTTTTACGTTGATGATTGCTTTAACTGTATTTCGGTCGAGCTTGTCTTCGTCCACGATCGTCTTGTAGCCGAGGATAATTTTCTGTCTCTCGAGATCGGCGATGGTTGCACGGACTTCAGAAAGAGGGATGTGGAGCTCCTCAGCAATTTTTTCCAACGGGGTCTGGGCGTTCTCCTCAAGACGTGCTAAAATCTGAAGTTGTGGATTCATAAAAGTATTTTATATCCCTTGCAGCGATATAACAAGAATGAGCAGGATAAAAGATTGTAAAATGCGCTCATACACGGGACCTGTTGAGGAATGAGAATGCGTTAATCCTTTGGCGTGAAGGGGAGCGAGGACATATGAAGATAGATTTTTAATTTGCCATCTTCTGTTCTTTTCAAGACCCAGCTTTTGTCGACCTTTGTGGTGTTCCCTTGTTCATCAGTGAACCAGACATTTCCCATGATCAGTGCTAAAGCGCCTTCAGTTCGCCAAGCCACTTCGCCTTGCTTGCCTTTACCGATTTCAAAACGGGCTTCACGCCAAGGTTTAAGGGCGAATCCGCTGTCGTCTGGATAAAGGGAATCACCGCCGATGAAGTAGGAAAGGGCAGCTCGGCGACTTAATCGGAAGGTGTTTTCTCCATGACCGAGGGTGGGTTTGAAAAGCACTGGACCATTAAGGTAGTCGTATTTTTCGTCTAAGAATTTTTCTGCGAGTGCGAGCACGTCTTTGCCTTCTGCATGGGCACGAGAGATGGCTGTGACGTCTGTGCACCACTCTCCGATAAAGCGCAGGGCCTCCTCCAGATCTATGGGTTGCTCTGAGGAGAGAGAATGATTAGGTGGCCTCAGCTTATGGGGAGGTTGGCAAGAGGTTAGCAGGACAGTTAGAACTAGTGCTGAAGAAAACAGCCTGACTGACTTAGGGATTAGTTTTTTTATTTTCATAAGTGGTCATGATTGGTGAAGCCAAGCAGCGAATTTGTAATAAAGGGGAAGGCCAATAAGGAGATTAAATGGAAAGGTGATTCCGAGTGATGCGTTCAGGTAGATGCTAGGATTGGCTGATGGCAGTGCGTGTCGGACGGCTGCTGGAGCGTCAATGTATGAGGCACTGGCGGCGATCGCTCCTAAAACAAAACTACCGCCTAAGGAAAGGCCAGCCCATGTGCCGATCGATACACCGAGTAAACCATGGAGGATCGGGAGGAATATGGCGAAGGCAATAATTTTGATGCCAAGTTGGACGAATGCAGAAATCTGACGAGCGGCTACCATGCCCATCTCGAGGAGGTATAAAACTAGGATGCCGCGAAAGGCGTCTTCATAGACAATTTTTATAGGAGCCATGCCTTCTTCACCGATGAGGTAGCCTATAGTTAATCCTCCTAGCATGAGAATAACGCTGCGGCCTCGGAGCGTTTCTAGAATGATGTCTTTGATGGAAAAATCTGCTGTAGTTTTCTTTTCGGTTTGAAGCGACCATCTTGCGAGGAAGAGCGCGACTAGAATTCCCCACTCCATGATGCTAACCATGACGGGCATGAAGGGTTCGGGTGGGGTCATTTGTCGGTTGGCTAATGTCATGGCGGCAAGAAAGGTGACAGAGGAAACGGAGCCGTATAATGCAGCTAAGCCGGCTGCATCTTCGATGTTGAGCTTGAGTAAGCGTCGTGCGAGGTAGAAGACGGCGGCGGGGATTAGCAGTGTCAGTGATAATGTGGCTAGGGATGGCTTCCATATGTGTAAGAAGTGGCTTGAGGAAAGTTCTACGCCTCCTTTAATCGCGATTGAGAAGACTAGATAGATTGAGATGGCGTTGAGAACGGGTTCAGGGAACTCAAGGTCGCTTTTGAGCAGGGTGGCGATAGCCCCTATGAAAAAGGCTAGGACGATAGGCGACAGGAGGTTGTTGATGAGCATTTCCATACTTGGCAGTGAGTGAGGTTTGGGTTAATATATGAACATTTATTAGCGAATTATATTACACGAAAAATTATTCGTATGAAAAAGGTCGTCAATAAAAAAAATAAACCTGGCTGGACTTTTTTAACGAATCACACGCATGTGTTGATTTGTCTTAGGAAGAATCGGATGATGCGCCTTCGGGAGGTCGCTGAAGCAGTGGGGATTACGGAGAGGGCGGTGCAAAAGATTGTTGCGGACCTGATTAAAGCTGGTGTGTTGATAAAGAAGAAGTCAGGACGTTGCAATTCTTATGAGATATGTCCAGATATTCCTTTGCGACATCCGCTTGAGGCGCATCGTCGAGTTGGGGACTTGTTGCGTTTAGCTCGTGGTGGATAGGCTGGGGTTGGGCTTTATCTGATGGACGATGCGGATGAGGACGGGTAGGAGTTCTTTTTTTCGGGAGACTATGTTGCCGAGGTCGTAAAGGTTGGGTGCTAACAGTGGATAGTCTATGGCTTTGATCATTTCGCTGTGTCCGGTGACAAGGAGATAGCTTTGATGGAGTGTGATGTTGGTGATCATGAGGCAAGCGAAATGGGCGTTTTTTTCTTTGCGAAATTCTTCTAGGGCTTTGGCTAGTTCCAGGCGGTGTTTCCAGAATTGCTCAAATCCTAGCTCTTCGATTTGAGCGGCGATCAGGCTGTATCCGTTTTCGTTGTATTCTTTTGCATCAAGTCGAACAGCATCTTTGGCGGATAGATTTAGTAGTGGGGAACCGCAAGCGAAGAGTTGCTCTGCGAATTGGGAAAGGTTTACGGGGAGATAAGGTTTGAGCCATTGAAGGATTTCTTGGTCTTGAGGGGTTGTAGTTGGAGAGGTGAGGTTGAGTGTATCTGAGATGATTCCTGCAGCGAGGCATAAGGCGATAGGTGGGGGAGGGGTGAGGTGATGTTGCCTGTAGAGTTGTGCGATGATTGTGCAAGTGGAGCCTAGGGGCTCGTTGATATACCGGATAGGTTCTCTTGTAACGAGGTTTCCGGCGAGTCGATGGTGATCGATGACTTCGATGATTTCGGCTTGCTCGACGCCTGTGACAGCTTGTGAGAATTCGTTGTGGTCAACGAGAATCAGACGTGTGCGGGGAAATTGAACGAGATCAGATTTTGAGAAAACGCCAATTAGGCGGGCGTCTGAGTCGAGGACTGGGAATAGAACTTGTGTTTTTGTGGCGACGATTGTTTGAGCTTCTTTGATCAATGTGTTTTCGGGGAAACTGATAAAGTCAGTGGTGAGGGCGTGGCGGATCGGTTTAGCACATTTGATAGCGAGGGTAGTTGTGGCTGTGTCGTTTGGTGTAAAGATGACTGAGACGCCGCGATCTTTGGCTTGCTGGAGAAGTGTGGGGGTTAATTTTGCATTGCCTGTGATGATTATGGCACGGACGGCTTTTTCGATGGCGAGTTGTTGAATTGTGGGGCGATTGCCGACGACTAGTAGTAGGCGATCGAGGGGGTAGTGCTCGAGGCGTTCAGCGAAGTAGTCTACGGAGGAGGCAGCGACGGTTAGGATAAAGTCTTGTTCTTTGAGGGGGTCGACAAGGTGGAGTGCTGTGCCGTGAACGGTTTTGAGGATGCGGTTGAGGTTGGTTGGGATGGTGCGAGAGGCGAGATTGTCGTGTGAGTTGAGCGGTGGGAAGAGGTGCTCGAGCATTTTTACGATGGAGACAAGGCCGACAATGTGGTGGTGTGAGTCTATAACTGGGATGTTGCGGAAATTGTGAGTGGTCATGCGTTCAAAAACATCATGTAGGGATTCATCTTCGCGTGCGGAAATGGGATGACGTTGCATGATGTGAGAGAGGGTGGGGCGGACGTCAGCGAGAAGGCGGGGGACGGGGAGCGCTGTTTGTCTGAGGACGAATTCTGTTCGTTGGTTCAGTTCTCCGCAGCGGGCGGGGACTGCGTCGGGGAGGGTGGTGCGAGATAATAAATGAGCGTATGCGATGGCTGAGCAGATGGCATCGGTGTCGGGGTTTTTGTGGCCGATTACGTAGGTGGGCATGATGGGGGTGGGGCTGATATGAATCAAACTTTGGGCTAGTAGCTTAAGGTTATTAAGATTAAGGCAATAGCGATACGATAGTAAGCGAAGGGAGTAAGGGTGTGCGTCTGAACGTATCGAAGGAGCCAACGCACTGCGATGAAAGCAGTGACGGTAGCTATGAGAAATGCGATGAGGATGTCGGAAATCGGCTCTTGTGGAGGGCGAGTGAGATGATGGGTTTCACTGTAATAGGATAGGATCGATGCTGCAAACATGGTGGGGATGCCTAGCAAAAATGAGAATTCAGTTGCTGCTGGGCGTGAGGTGTGAAGGAGCATGGCAAATAGGATGACGGCGCCTGAGCGTGAGAGGCCGGGGAAGATGGCGGCGAAAATTTGAGCGAGTGCGACGGCAAAGACGACCGGCCATGTGATGGAGTCGGTGATTTTTTCTTTGGATTGTGCGTAACGATATTCTCCGTAGAGGATTAGGAGTGAACCTCCGAGGAGGGAGAGGATGATGGGGGCAAGGGTGTCAGGAAGAGTCCATCCGATTTTTTTTATGCCATAACCCATGAGGCATGTGAGTAGGAAGGCAGTTATGAGTTTAATTAAGTAGTTGGACTTTTCTGGGTTTTGGATGTTGAGGATGAGATCTAAAATTTTTTTCCAGTAGATTAGGAGGACGGCGAGGATGGCACCGGATTGGATGATAATATTGAAGGCGTCTGATCGTGGGCCTATCCAATGTTGGGCGATGAGCAAGTGTGCGGTCGAAGAGATGGGAAGGAATTCTGTGACGCCTTCGATTAGGCCGAGGATGAGAAGTTGGAGGAGGTTATCCACAAGTGGTGGTGGGGAGAGGGGATGTTATTGGGGTGATGTCGGGGGTGGGAGGGGTGCTTCGACAGGTGGGGTGGTTACCGAAGTTTTTTTCTCTGGGGTTTCTATGGGGACTGAGAGTAGGGAGAGGATGTCTTGAGCTAGGATTTCGGCTTGTATGTTTTGAGGAGTGAGTAGGACGGGGAAATTGCCGTTGGCAAGGGGAGCGCCGACTGTGAGTGTGTATGTGGTGTTGTTTTGGGTGGTGATTTGAATTGTGGCATGTGGTGTTTGGAAGGTGCGTTGGGGGAGGTTAAGCCAATTTACGGCTTGGAGCGAGGCTGCACGGACGAATAGGGTCTCGGTTTTGAAGGGGTCGAGTTTGGTATTTTCTAGGGTGGTGGTAAACGATTGGGCGTCTTGTCGGGAGATAGTGTATGGGGGTTGGTTTTTGGGGGTGAGTTTTAGGGTTTGTATTTGGCTGGACTCGAGATTGAAAAGGATTTTTGAGCGCCAGGATGAGGGGTCGAGTGAGTTTAGGTCATCAAGGATGTTGGTTGGGAAGGCGTAGATGGTGTTTTCGAAGTTGTTGGAGAGGTGGACTTCGTTTTTGTCGATTTTGCCGACGAGAATTTCGATGGTTTGTGTTGTCGGAGCGGGGGGCGGTGTGTCTTTGGTAGTGGCAGTGGGATTGGGTGGAGCGGGGATTTCTAGTTTGAGCGTGATTCGGGTGGAGGGTTTGTCAAGACCGTAGGGTTTGAGGTCGGTGGCGGCATCTTTTACGACGCGGTTTGCGGGGGTCTTTTGGAGACGTTGGAGAAGATTGGATATTTTGACGTGATCGGCGAGGGTATCGGCAGCATTAGCGAAAAGCCATTTGGATTGTTGGCGGATAAAGGTGATGGTGTTTCGATTTTTTTGGATGGTGAGTTGGGTAACGTGGTCTGAGGAAAATGTGGCGATGGTGAGGTCGCGGAGAGATTTGATGAAGTTAATGAGTTTATTGACGTCCTCGCGGTTAATTGAGAAGACGGCGGGGTCTTTTAGGCGTTTGGCGTAGTAAAACTCGGATTGTTCTGTGATGGGATTACCGATAAGGAGGGTGTGGGAGGATGATTCTTTTGCGGTAGTAAGGTTGATTTGGTATGTGGGGGTGTCGAGGCCGAATTTGTTGAGTTCTTCCTGAGAGTCTGTGATGAATTGGACGGAGTTGAGAGAGGTAATAAAGTTTAGGAATTCGTTTACTTTTTCGGTCGAGGCGCGTGCAGTGAAAGGACGTTCGAAGCTCCATTTTTTGTCTTTAAGTTTTAGGAGGAACTCTTGGGGGATGGGGGGAGCGTGCAGCGATTCAGCTTGGAAAGAGATGGTCTCGACAGACTGGGGGTCATCGAGGTCGTAGAAGATAGTGCGGTCGCGGAGGTCATCGAGTTTTCGGTTAAGTGCGGCATGTAGTGTGCTAGGGACGAGGACGACTGGGGCTTTTGGGTCTGTGCCGATGCGGGCGTAGTAGGTTTCACTGAAGGCTGTTTTTCTTCCGAGTTGGAGGGTATAGGTGATGGGAGGTTTGTTGTTGTCTTGTTGTGTTTTGAATTCGAAGGTGAAAGTGGGCGGGTTGAGGCCCCATTGGGCTAGTGTTTCTTGAGGGTTGTTGATTTGTTCGAAGGGGATGGTGCGCTTGGATTGGGAAAACTCAATTTCACTGAGGATCATGTCAATAGTGGGGGAGTCGGCTGGGGTGTTGATCGGTGCGGTGATGCGCCATTTGTCGTTTTGTTTTGTGAATGAGAATGTGCCGGTGGGGGCGATGAGTTTGGCTTCTATGACTTTGGAGAAGGGAACGTCGATAAAGAGGTTATTTTCAGCTTGTATGGTTTCTGTAGTGCTTTTTTGATTTTTGGCTACGAAGAAGATGTAGATGCCGAGTGTGGTGACTAGGGTGGCATAGATGATGATTGATTTGTAGGGTTGCATAGGTTGTGTGTGGTAGAGGATGGTGTTTATCGCCTACGGGAGAACCAGACAAGGATTCCAAAGATTAGTGGAATGCTGGGTAGGACAAAAATAGTAAAGATGGTGACGGTGCGTATTTGTAGTGGGGTGAGATTTAGTGGGAATTCTTGGGGGATTTTGGGTGGGATGTCGAGGAGGGGAGCCTTTTTGGCGAGCCAGCTGATTAGGTTGGTGCTGAATATGCTGCTCTCAGCATTGATGAAGGAATTTAGTGCAAAGGATGCGGAGCCGACTACGATGATGCGGGTGTCGTGGGTGGTTTCGTTCATGTTGTCTGGGTTTGCGCTTGTGTAGAGGGCTGCAATGGTAAGAGGGCCTTGTGTGTCTGCACCGGTGTTGAATTCAGGTGTGGCATTTTCGGAGAAGTTTGTTTCTCCCCAATAGTTTTTAATGGTTTTGACGAGGTCGATGTTGATGCCTCCTTTTGTGGAGTTTGGTGGTAGACCTGTGGTGATGGAACGGGCGATGGGAAGATTCAGGTTGAATCCTAGGAGTGCTCGTGTGGATGGGTGGTCTGCGAATTCGGATGCAATGACGTTGCGAGCAATGATGGGAGTGCCTGGAAATCTGATTAGGGCGATGTCGTTGTTAAGTTTGAGGCCATATTCTTGTAGGAGAGGTTCTAAGCCTGAGGTGGTCTGTGGGTCTTGAAAGAGGGCGAGGCGGCCTTGTTTTTCAAGATAGTTTTTTATGAGTGAGATTTCTTCATCCGACAATTTGGAGCGGGGTCCGAGGATGAGTAAGGCAGCAGCGTCTTGTGGAATTTCTTGAGTTTGAGCAAGGTTGAGGGGTGTGAGTTGGATGTTTTCACGTTTCAGGCGGTTTTGGAGTTCAGAGATTGAGCGGTTGGATGGGCCTTGGTCGAGTTGGGGTTGGCCATGGCCGACAAGGTAGTAGACCTTGGTTTCTTGTTTTTCAATAAGGGCTTGCAGGGCTGAGGTAATTTGTTGTTCGCCCTTGAATGCTTTGATTCTAGGTATGGGATCAAATGGGGATTGGGGATAGAATTCAGCGAGGTTTTGAGCTGTAATTGTGCGGAAGTTATCTTGGTAGTCGAGGATGATGACATCATCAATGCCGTAGATGTTGTATTTTTTAGCCAGGGCTTCAGCTCGGGCTAAGTCTTTTGCTGCATCAACGTTTTCTATTTTGATTTTTTCTCCACCTCTGGCGAGATATTCTTTGAGTAGATTGTTGACGTAATGGAAGAGGGGTGGGTTGGTTTCGTTTAGGGTGCCGAAGAAGGTGACCAGGGTAACGGGGGATGAGAGTGCTTTTAGGGTTTGGAGGGTGCGAGGGGAGAGTTCGTTTATTTTAGTGGGGCTTAGATCTTTTCGGATGTAGAATTTGGATCCGAGGTAATTGAACATTACGAAGAGGATGAGGGAAAGGAATGCAGTGATGAGTAAAGAGACGCGGATGGCGGAGGGGGAGGAATGTTTGTTGTAATGTGGAGTGAGTGGAGAATTCATAGGCGCGGACGGTTATTGGTTAAGAGTTGAGTCGACGGCTTTCTAGGGCACGTTGAGTGAGGGTTAGAAACAAAAGAGTGATGGAGAGGTAGAGAACTATGGGGCGAGTGTCGAGGACAGCTTTGAGAAAACCGTCGATTTGTTCAAATACTGAAAAGTAGTTATTGAAATCGGCAGAGGTTTTGACTGTTTTCAGGTATGGGAGGAATCCCATTAAAAAGAATGCGAAGGTAACGCAAAAGGAGGATATTGAGGCGATGATTTGATTTTTTGTGATGGAAGAGAAGAATAAGCCTACAGCAATAAAGGCACTGCCCCATAGTAGCAGAAAAAGGTAGGGGAGAATCCAGTAGGCCCAGGATTGTAGGACGTCGACCTGCCCGAAAATTTGGAGAAGGAATAGATTTGCCAGCATAGGTAGCCAGATGATGATGAAGAATGTGAGGGCAGCAAGGAACTTGGCCAATACCACTTCCCAAGCCCGAATCGGGGCTGTCATTAACATTTCGATCGTGCCAAGTTTGTATTCTTCTGCGAAAAGTCGCATGGTGATGAATGGAGTCTGTATAAGGAGTGCAATCCAGAAAAACGGGCCATTCATGTAGGCTTCTAGCACCGTGAACTCCTTCAGGTTCATGTCGTTGATCAGGATGATCATGAAATTCATCCCTAACCCGATGAGTAGTGCGGTTACAAATAGGATGATATAGGCGAGGGGTTGAACGAAGTAATCCTTTAGTTCTTTTTGGAATTGTATGATTAGACTCATAGTCGTGGTGGGTAAGTTATGGTGTTGGGTTAAAGCTAATCTTGGGTGAGCTCGACGAATACATCTTCAAGCGTTGTGCGAGTGCGGGAAAGTTCTCGTAGGTTCCAGTTGTTTTTTCGAACGATTTGGTAGAGGTCTTCGCGTATGTCGGAATTATCTTTGGTCGTCAGGTGTAGGGAGAACCAGCCATCGGCGGTGGAGTCTTTGGTTTGGATATTATCTACCTGAGGATGTCTTTTGAATTCCTCAAGAATGGAGTCTAGCGGTCCAGAGAGTTCAATATTGATTCCGCCTACACCTCTTCTGACGATGCGGGTAAGGTTTTCTGTGCTGTCTGAAGCCTCTATTTTGCCACGATGAATGATAATGACTCGGTTGCAGGTCATTTCGACCTCGTGAAGTATGTGTGAGGAGAGGATGATGGTATGCTGTTTCCCTATTTCCTTGATCAAATCGCGGACAGCGCGGATTTGATGAGGGTCTAGGCCTATGGTGGGCTCATCTAGGATCAATACACTGGGATCGTGGATTAGGGCGTCTGCTAATCCCACACGCTGGCGATATCCTTTTGAAAGATGACCAATGATTTTATTTTGAACATCCTTTAGGCTGCACTTTTCAAGAGCATTTCGGACGGCCTCTTGAACTTTGCTTGCTGGGACGCCCTTCAGCCGAGCTCTGTAGTGAAGATATTGGCGCACGCGCATGTCGTTGTAGAGCGGGACGTTTTCCGGCATATATCCCACACGCCGACGCACTTCTAAGGATTGGGAGACAACATCGTATCCTTCGACTTTGATCGATCCGTGGGTGGGAGGTAAATATCCGGCAATAGACCGCATCGTGGAACTTTTCCCGGCACCGTTAGGGCCTAAAAAGCCCACGATTTCGCCCTTTTGTATTTGGAAAGAAATATTGCGGACGGCTTTTACGCCCGCGTAGTGCTTTGAAAAGTTCTGAACGTCTACGATGACCATAGCCTAAAGGTTTATATCGAGCCATGAATTTTAATTTTCAGAGAGATAAATTCAATATGTAAATTACGTTGGCTCATGAATTCTCCAGTGATTTTTACTTGTTTATCGTGACATGTGACGGTAGGCAGTTTTCCTATGCGATCCCTCCTTTTACTTGCAGCCATGTTTACGATTCAGGCGGTATTCGGCTCACCGAAACTAGACGACGAAGTAGTGGTATTTGAAACTTCATTTGGCAAAATAGTGGCCGTCTTGTGGCCTCAGGAGGCACCGGCGACGGTAGCCAACTTTAAGAAGTTAATTAGTGAAAAATTCTATGACGGCACAAGTTTTCATCGCGTAATTAAGGATTTTCTCGTGCAAGGAGGAGATCCACTCAGTCGAGATCCTCGAAACCGCAACGTCGGAACAGGAGGGCCCGGCTACTTTATCAAAGCTGAACATAATAACCAGCCGCATACAAAGGGCGTTCTTTCTATGGCCAGGGACGAAAGAAACCCGGACTCTGCAGGCAGTCAGTTCTTCTTTTGCCTAAAGGATCGTCCTGAACTCAACGGCAAATATACAGCATTCGGCAAGGTAATTGAAGGTTTTGAAGTCCTAGACCAAATTGCAGGTGTAGAAGTGACGTTTAATCATGCCGGCGAAAGAAGTCTGCCGATTACTCGTGTTGGACTCAACCTGGTAAAACTTGAAAAGCAACAAGAATACGCTGAGGTTATCGCACGTCTTGATCGGCAACACCGTGATCACTCACTCATGGAGGCTCTGAAGGGCAAGACAACAAAAGATCCCAATGCCCCACCAGCAGCGACTCCTCCTCCGCCAAATGTTACTGATGAAACAGAAGTGCTCCTTATTAAAACAACGCTAGGTGAGATGAGTTTTGTATTGTGGGATCAAGAAGCTCCACATGCTGTCAATTATGTGAAAAATCTAATTCGCCGACGTTACTACGATGAGACTGCCATACACAGGGTGATTCCACGCTTCATGATACAAGGTGGATGTCCCTTTAGCCGAGATTTCAAAAGTCGATTGGTTGGAACAGGAGGGCGTGAGGAAGCTCAAGGTGTTGAATTCGAGTATCTAGACCGTGTCCCTCAACGAGGCTTCATCGGACTGGCCAGACAAGAGGGCGACCGATCTTCTATAGGCACTCAGTTTTTTGTCTGCTTAGATGAGCTTCCAGAAATACAAAATCGTTACCCATTATTCGGTCAGCTTTTTAAGGGAGAGTCCACACTGAATGCCATTAGTGGAGTTGAAGTGACCTATGGAAAAGCAGGAGAGAAGTCAAAGCCAGTCCAACCGGTCATATTAAATGAAGCGCGGCTTATTCCAGCCAAAGAAGCTCGTCTAAGGCCATAGGCCAGAAAGCTTAAACCTCGTGTTGACGAACACCGCACATCAATCTAACTCTAGTATCTGATAAAAAGAGGAGTTAGAGTTTAGGCTACATGCTCGAGGCACTAAAGCATCCCTATACTGCCTACTTAGATTCCAAAAAACAAAAAGTTGGACGCTATCTCCTCACGTCCATTTTACTTCACATTGTAATTATTGCTCTATTGAGCCTTGAGCCAGTTAGAACGTTTTTAACCTTTAAGCTTGATTTGCCTCCAGCTTCCCCTCCTCCTACCGTGCAGATCTTTTTCGAACCCCCGCCTCTCCCACCCCAAATGCCTGTCTCGCCCCCGCGAGAGGTGGTTTACACCGATGCTTCAAATGCCTCTGAACAAGAAGTGACCGATGCATTATTTGAATCAGCCCATAACACACGTCTCTCCTCGACAGAGGATCAATCGACAAATCAATCCACTAATCTTCCACAACAGTCTGGTGATCCTCAGCTGGGCCTCTCTATAAGCCCCACAGAAGGCCGCACCAACATCCCCGTAAATCCACCAACTCAGCCTCCTCCCCCCAAAAATTCAACTCCCACTCCATCCAAACCTCAACCTCCGGCCGAAGTCATTCTAGAAAATCCCGATGAACTGATCACCGAAAGTAAAATTGATGAAGCCACTTTAATCGAAGAACGAGAAGCCAGAAAGCGTGCGGAAATTCGCCAGGCCCTAAAGCAGGCACAAATGGATTCCCAGCAAACATCCAAGCCCATCTCGCGCCGACCTGCTCCTTCAAATCCACAATCCGTTCCATCTCGAGGCCATCGCGAATCTCTTACTCAAAAAACGCCATCTGCCGCAGAGAATCCTACACTGAGTCGCGGGCGATCTGAAATTCAGGGAAGTGCGCCTCGAGGAGACACAACTTCCATCGGATCCAGAGCTTCACCCGTAGGGCGATACAAAAATCGACTCTACCAAGAAGTAGGCTCGCGTTGGAACCAAGAAATTGACCGCCGCGGCGGCCCAAGCACTTTGCCCCTCGGTTCAGTCAGAATCGCATTCACAGTCCGGCACACCGGAGAGATAACAGACATACGAGTTGTTTCCCGCAGCGCATCCAATAACATTATTGCGCTTGAAAATTTGTGCCTCTATGCACTCCGAGCCTCCAGTCCTTTTGAACCTTTTGATCCCCAAGTCCGACAGCAGCTCGGCGATAGCTTCCAAGAAGAATTCACCTTTACTATTTATCGCTAGTTAATTTACAAAATAACCTCACAATCCTCTCAACACATTAACCCTCTATGGAAAATCTATGGCAATTCTTCGTCAAAGGCGGCTTCTTCATGATACCAATCGGATTGTGCTCGATCATCGCCCTTGCAGTCATTCTTGAACGAGCCTTCTCCCTCGCGCGTCATCGCATCATCAACGCTCCTCTCGCAACAGCAATCCTTAAATTCCACCACACCGATGATCCCACACCCCTAGAACAACTTTGCGCCCGCGAGACTACCGCGCTCTGCCGCATTGTAAAAACTTGCTTCATGCATCTCAACTGGACAAAATTCGAAAACTCCGAAGCCATGCAGACCCGTGCCCGTGCTGAAGTGTCAGCAATGGAGCGCAATCTCGTCTGGCTTGAAATCATAACAGGCGTCGCTCCCCTGCTTGGACTGCTCGGCACAGTTTCAGGGCTCGTTGTCGTGTTCTCCTCCTACCTTGATCAAGGGATGGTCTCTCAAGGTCCTATGTTAGCAAAAGGAATTGCAGAAGCCTTAAACACCACTGTCTTCGGCCTCGTTGTGGCCATTCCTTCAATGATGGCACATGGTATTTTTAGCCGTCGCGTTGAGTCATATGCAGTCGAGCTCGAAATCCTGAGCACAGACTTACTCGGGAAACTTTATACCTCATCCGATGATGAAGAAAATTTCGTAAACGAATAACCGATAATTCTCGCCTACCGCTCTCGCCCACATGCGATTCTATCAAGCTCAACGCCGAAAACCCACCATTTCTATCGTCTCCCTGATTGATATTCTCACAATCGTCCTTCTTTTCTACGTCGTCACAACAACCTTTCGTCGCGAAGAGCCAACAATTAAAATCGAGCTTCCTCAATCCAGCCATGCCGAATCAAAACGAGAACCCCCTCCAAACATCATTTACGTCGATGCTCAACAAAATATCTATCTCAACACTGAGCCGATCACCCTCGCAGAGCTTCCCAAGGCGTTGTCCAACATTTTGATCACACAAAAACAAGGAGACATCGCCATGCGCGCAAGCAAAGATGCGCCATTTAGCATCATTGTTGCGGTAATGGACGCTGCTAAAGAAGCAGGCATCTCTCATCTCCCGACCTTCACTGAGCCTGCCCCTCGTTAATGTTGAGCCACCCTCTGCCCTCGCACCGAAAAACTAAAATCATCGCTACTCTTGGCCCGCGCTCTAGTGATGACGCTACTCTCGAAGCGCTCATCAAGGCTGGAGTAAATATCTTACGTCTCAACATGTCGCATGCCGACCACCAGTGGGTTCGAAGCATCACTCACCGTGCGAGATCAATTGCAGAACAACTTCAATATCCACTCGGCTTCTTGCTCGATACTCAAGGACCAGCTATTCGCACAGGCGATCTTCCTACACAACTCAACCTTAAACCCGGAGACATCTTCACCTTCACCGTCCGAGGCGAAAAAAACGAAGAACAATTCTCTGTCGATACCAACTACGATCAACTCATCGATGACATCTGCGTAGGCGACATCGTCATGGTAGACAACGGCATGATCCAGATGCGAGTTCTCGCCAAAGAGAATAAAAAATTGCGTTGCGAAGTCCTCACCCCTGGGACGCTCGGATCAAGAAGGCATATCAACCTCCCCGGGATCAAGGTCAATCTCCCTGCCCTCACCGATAAAGACCTCAAGGATATAGCACTTGGCGTAGAAGTCGGTGTAGACTATGTCGCGCTCTCATTCGCCCGTGAAGCCAACGACATTTTTCTCCTACGACAAATCCTCGACACGCACCACTCCTCCGCCCTCGTCATCGCCAAAATTGAAGATCAATCCGCCATCACAAACATTGACGAAATCATAGACGCAGCCGACGGAGTTATGGTCGCACGCGGAGATCTCGGCATCGAAATCCCCTTTGAGGAACTCCCCATCGTCCAACGACGCATTGTCAAAAACTGTATACGAAAACAAAAGCCCGTCATCGTTGCCACTCACATGCTCGAAAGCATGATACAAAATCCCATTCCCACCCGCGCAGAAATCACCGACGTAGCTAATGCGGTCTATGAACAAGCTGATGCTCTCATGCTTTCCGGTGAGACAGCTGTTGGACAATATCCCGTAGAGTGTATCCGCGTTCTCGATCGTGTTGCTCGACGTATCGAACGAAGCGGTGGCGCAGGCTATGCGCGCCTCATACAACTCCAACACGATAAAGAGAGAGTAATCGCTTCAGCCGTTCATCTTGCAGACGAAACGCAAGCTGAAGCTTTATGCGTCTTTACACGCACAGGATTTATGGCGCGCACTGCCGCCAGCTTACGTCCTCGACACTCACCTATCTTCGCTTTCACTCCCGATGTGGCGCTTGCCCGGAAGCTTCTTCTACATTACGGCATCGTGCCGATCGTCTTAGAATTTTCATCCGATCCAGAAGTAACCCTAAACGCCGCCCTACAACTCCTACATGAACGCTATCCGCATCTCTCAGGCAAACCAATTGTCGTCGTCTCCAATCATAAAGCCGGCCGTGAAGCTCCGCCAATGGTGCAACTCTTAAGGGGAAATTCCTAGCGACAAAATCTACGTTGCTTAATTTTAGTCACACTGCAATCTGATGAAATATGAACCTACAGAAGATCCGCATCGGCATAATTGGCGCCGGTGCTATTGCTCGTCAAAGACATCTACCTAATCTTCAAAAAATTCCTGGCGTAGAAATTGTCGCCGTCTGTAACGCCAGAAGAGAAAGCGCCGAGCGAGTCGCAGCCGAGTATAAAATCCCAATTGTTGTGGACCATTGGCAGGACGTTATAGCGCTGAAGGACATCAACGTTATTTGGATTAGCACGACACCTCATCTACATGCGCCGATAACGATCGCTGCTCTACAAGCGGGGAAACATGTATTTTGCCAAGCACGCATGGCAATGGACCTATCCGAAGCTCGTGAAATGCTTACTGCCGCACGGGTCCATAACAAATTGGTCACCATGCTGTGCCCAGCGCCTCATGGAATGAAACATGGGAGATATTTTAAACATCTCTTGGATAGCGGCTTTATCGGGCAACCCTATCATTTTCGATTAAACGCAATGAACGGCATGTTTAGCGATCCTGATGCTCCTGCGCACTGGCGTCAGCGGGTCGAGTTGAGCGGTTTAAACATCATGTCCGTAGGCATATATGCTGAAGTGCTCGGTAGATGGATTGGCCAGCCCTTACGGCTCTTCTCACGCCACGAGACATTCACCCGCCGTCGCGGAGAAGTCCTCGTGCAAATTCCCGACTTTGTCCAAGTGATAGGAGAATGGCCTAAAAATCTAATCGGCACGCTTGAGTGGAGTTGCGTTGCGTGCCATGCGCCTCAGGAATGCCTTGAAATCTACGGACGAGAAGGAACCCTGGTTTATAACTTTATCACAGATGAAATCTTCGGAGCTAAGCGGACTGATTCAGGCTTGAAAGCCCTACAGGTTCCCCAAGAGTATGTGGATTCGTGGCATGTCGAGGAAGATTTCATACAAGCCGTGCGTTCAAAAGGCCATCCCCAGCCAGATTTTGAGACAGGTGTCCGATACATGGAATTTGTCGAGATGGTTCATAAAAGCGCTCGTGAGCGACGCTGGGTCGATTTGCCTAGGACGAGTTATTTATAATCAGCTTTCATGCAGGGCGACGGATTGATTCCATCATCAAGCTTTCAAAAAGCATTTTGTGATGCCCTGGCGGCTTTTTGGGACGAGGTGCAAGAACAATTCCCCTCCGATACCTTTGCTGAGAGGCTCTTTCATGATTTAACGGAGTTTACCCAACGTCCCGGCAAACGCATTCGTCCTTGGCTCTTTGCTGAATTCTATCGGCTCCTAGGAAGAGAAAATTGGGCTGAAGCAGGGGTAATGCGCGCAGCATTGGCTTTAGAGCTCCTTCACTCTTTTATCCTTGTGCATGATGATATCATCGATCGATCGGTCGAGCGTCGCGGTCGACTCTCTCTTCACCGTCTTCTTGCGCTTCATTTCGGGAAACACAAAGAAAGTCTCAGATTAGGAGAGAGCCTGGCAATTGTCGGCGGGGATATTTTATTCGCCCTAGCTTACAAGGCTTTATTGACTTCCGCTTTTCGACCAGATCTTAAAGTAAAAGCTCTGCTTTATCTTTCGAGCGCTATCCTGGATACGGGATGTGGTGAAGTCTTGGAAATATACACAGCAGCGCGCGATTTAGAAGCTGCTTCGATGGATATCATACAGAAAATCTACGAGCTAAAGACCACCCGTTACACCTTTATCGCGCCCTTGCGTCTGGCAGGAATATTAGCTGAGGCAGACGAAACATTGATCTCAAAATTGGAGCAAACTCTGTTGCCACTGGGGCTACTTTTTCAGATCGCAAACGACCTTGACGATTTCCGTCGTATGCGAAATGAGCTGGATTCGACGGATCTAAGCGAAGGAATAAAAACGATCCTTTTGCGAACCGCTTATGATCGGCTCGGAGAGGTCGAGCGCACTCTGTTGCAGCTCTGTCTCTCGGATGCGACATATCATGAAGGCTCGTTCTTTCGTATTGTTACACTGATTGAAAAATCTGGCGCTCTTGGCGAAATCAAGAGGCAAAAGGAACGTCTTCTGTCTGAATGCATCAGAAGGCTAGAGATGCTAAATGATCCCGATATGCAGAGCAGAGTCTATGCGATTATTAGTCGTATCGGGGTAGAACTGTCGGGTGTCTTAGTTCGAGGCGATGGGTCACGTGGATGAGAGTTTTGAAGCTGCTCGGCAAATCACGCAGAAGTTTGCTAGGAGTTTTTATTTCGCTTCGAAAGCCTTAGATCCAGAGACACGAAATGCTTGTTATGCCGTTTATGCATTCTGTCGAAGTGCAGATGATGCAGTAGATCTTCTTGCAGAACGAAACGAGACTGCGCAAGAAGCCCTAAGACCTTATTTTACCTATATATCTGCGCTTCAAGGGGACCCTAAAGATAAAAACGAAGCGCTTCCCAAATGGTGGGAGGCTTGGGCAGCTACTGTCAGGCGTTACGATATCCCGATAGTCTATTTCGAAGAACTCCTCAAGGGCTTAGCGATGGATCAAGGAAGGGTGCGAATTGCGGACGGCCAGGAGCTGCGGCTGTATTGTTATCGCGTGGCTTCTGTGGTCGGCATGATGTTGACACACATTTTTGTTCGGAATCCGAGCGCGGAGTTGTTGCAGTATGCTGAGGCTATGGGGCGGGCGATGCAGTTAACGAATATCTTGCGAGACGTGGCAGAGGATTGGGAACGGGATCGGATTTACCTTCCTCAGAGTGAATTAAAAGCTTTTGGAGTAGATGAGGAAAGTATCGCCTCGCGTCGCATGACCAAAGCTCTGCGAGGTTATCTTCGAGCCAAAGTATTCGAAGCGCGAGGGTATTACCGTGAAGCAGAGCGTGGGATTCGAGAGTTGCCCCGAGGGAGAATACGTCTGGCTGTGTGGATTATGCGTTATGTATATGGGGGCATTTTAGACGTTATTGAGGAGCGCGAGTATGATATTTTCTCATCGCGAGCCTACGTCTCTTTTCCACGAAAAATCGTGCTGGCATTTCAAGCCTTTCGTGCTGAGAGAATGAGTGATTTATGATTCGGGCGACACCGAGCTGGTGGGGACGTCACATTTTAAGACCGTTTTTTGAATGGCATCTTCGAAGGCATTTTCATGCAGCTTATTTTTGGGGTTGGGAATCGTGGAAAAGGATAGCGGATGATGAACCAATCTTAGCATACGCGAATCATTCAAGCTGGTGGGATGCGATTGTGTTGATCCATCTGATACCCTTTTTTAAGCCACGCCAGTCGTATTGCATGATGGAGCGATTGGAGGATTACCCTTTCTTTAGGCATCTTGGCGCTTATTCGGTCAGTCTCAGTCGGCCTGTTGAAGCGGCCGTTTCGTTGCGCTACACCAGTAGATTGATCGGTAGTAGACATGCTCTTGTCTGGATCTTTCCTCAAGGTAGAATCTTGCCTCCTCATTCTTCTTTTGAGGTGAGAGAGGGATTTCGATGGCTAATCCGTCGACATCCTCATGCAGCACTTCTGCCTCTTGGACTGCGATATGGTTTTGCTGAGCATGAGCGACCTATCATTGCAGGCGCTTTCGGTGAACCACTGCGCGGCGAAGATCGTGAGCGTCTCTGTGTGGAGCGGCTAGAGCAATTATTGAGGATGTTGGATCAGCGAGTTGGGGTATGGGATTGGTCTGGCGCAAGAGTGACTTTGCGGCCGGGTCTTTCCTTGCATGAAAGGTGGGACCGCTGGCGAGGTCGGTTGTTTTTTTGGAGTGGGAGACAAAGTCGGGCAGAGAAGTAGCGTCTTTTTTCAGAGCGGCTATTGATTCATAGCCATTTGTGCTGTGGCAATTTCTAGGAGCTCTGTGGTGATGTTGGCTTGCCGCTGTTTGTTATAATCTAGTGTGAGTTCTTTGATAATGGTCTGGGCGTTGTCGGTGGCGTTTTTCATTGCCACCATGCGTGCTGAATGTTCAGAAGCTCTTGCGGAGAGCACTTTTTGGTAGAGGGAGTAGTGGACGAAGTAAGGCAGCATGTTATTCAGAAGCTCGACAGGGTGTGGTTCGAAGAGGTATTGAGCTACGGGGGAATTGTCCGAGGGGCTGGCATCAGATAAAGCAGAGGTCGTCACTGTTGCGGCTGAGCCAAGAGGAAGAAGCTGAGTGAGGACTGGTTTTTGAGCCAAAGTATTGATGAATTCAGAATAGGCTACGATGATTTTGTCTGTTTGATTATCTAAGAAAGATTGGATGAGGAATTGGCTGATTTTTTTGGTGTCGCGAAAACCAAAGCTTTCCTTGAGCTCGAAATCTGCGGTTAGAGAACGGCCGAGTCGAGCGATGAATTGGCGACCTTTTCTGCCTATGGTGATGTAGTCGAAGGAG
The DNA here is from genome assembly GCA_025056655.1 of Candidatus Methylacidiphilales bacterium. Lineage (NCBI taxonomy): Bacteria > Pseudomonadati > Verrucomicrobiota > Methylacidiphilae > Methylacidiphilales > Methylacidiphilales bacterium. The sequence continues at coordinate 37,050 of JANWVL010000064.1, read as the reverse complement.
ACGTCTGGGCTTTCCTTTTCGTATTTCAGGGTTTCCCGAAGAAGGTTGGAATTAAGAGCACCACAGAGCCCTTTATCGGTCGTGATGAGAACTATTGTCTGGCGACGGAGAGGACGTGCGTCGAGGAGAGGATGGGTGAGGTCTGCTCCAGAGCGAGCTTCGTGTAATGAACGAGCGATATGATCGAGGATACGTTGGTAAGGAGCGGAGGCGAGGGCTTGTTGTTGTGCTTTGCGCATTTTGGACGCAGCCACCATTTGCATGGCTTTGGTGATCTGAGCAGTGTTTTTGATGGACTTGATGCGGCGACGGATTTCGCGGAGGTTGGCCATAGAGCTTAAGGGGAGGGGATAAGGAGTAAATTTTGGTTAGCTTAACTTGTAGTTTTCTGCGAAGAGAGTGATCGCAGCTTTGAGTTCTTGAGCGATCTGATCGTCGATCACGGCTTTTTGACGGATAGCAGCAAGTAGGGGCTCGTGCCGCATGGTGAGGTGCTCTGTGAGCTTATGTTGGAAATCTTTGATTTTATCCAGAGGGATGGGATCGAAGAAATTATTTTGCATAGCCCAGAGCAGTGCGACTTGGATTTCGACGGGGATGGGGTTGTATTGTGGCTGCTTGAAGAGTTCAACTATGCGTTGTCCTCGATCTATGCGAGCTTTTGTTGCGGGATCGAGGTCTGAGCCGAATTGCGCGAATGCAGCCAGCTCGCGAAACTGGGCTAATTCGCCTTTGATTTTGCCAGCGACTTGTTTCATTGCTTTGATCTGAGCTGCGGAGCCGACACGTGAAACCGATAGTCCCACTGAGATGGCGGGTCGTATGCCTTGGTAGAAGAGATCAGTCTCGAGATAGATTTGGCCGTCCGTGATCGAGATGACATTCGTGGGAATGTAGGCGGAGACGTCGCCGGCTTGTGTTTCGATAATTGGGAGTGCGGTGAGGGAGCCGTTGCCGTTTTGTTCGTTGAGACGAGCTGAACGCTCGAGGAGGCGTGAGTGAAGGTAGAAAACGTCGCCGGGGTAAGCCTCACGGCCAGAGGGGCGTTTTAAGACCAAAGAGACTTGGCGATAGGCAACGGCGTGTTTGGAAAGATCATCATAGACGATCAAGGCGTCCATGCCATTGTCCATGAACCACTCTCCAATGGCTGCGCCGGCGAATGGGGCCAGGTATTGCATGGTGGCGCTATCGGAAGCGCTGGCTACGATGATGATTGTGTATGGGGTGGCGTTGGCCTCAGATAGCACGTCGAGGACTCTTGCGATATTTGAATTTTTCTGACCGATGGCGACGTAGATAGAATAGAGTGGGCGGAAATTGGGGTTGCCTTCGTTGGCACTATTGATACGAGATTGATTGATGATGGTATCAATGGCAATGGTTGTTTTGCCTGTGGCGCGGTCACCGATAATGAGTTCGCGTTGTCCGCGGCCGATCGGGATCATGGCGTCTATTGCAATGATTCCTGTCTGAACGGGCTGGGAGACGGGTTTTCGCTTGATAATACCGGGAGCGATTTTTTCTACGGGGTAACTGACGTTCGTTTTAATCGGTCCTTTACCGTCCAGTGGATTGCCGAGAGGATCGATGACGCGGCCTAGTAGTTCCTTTCCAACCGGAACCTGCAGCAGGCGACCAGTGGCTCGAGCTCGTGTGCCTTGTTTGATTTTTCCAAAATCGCCTAAAATGATCGCCCCGACTTCAGTTTCTTCGAGGTTTAAGGCCAATCCATAAATGTTGCCCTCAAATTCGATCATTTCGTTTAATGCTATGTCGGAAAGGCCTTCAATTTTCGCGACGCCGTCGGCTATTTGGCGGACCGTGCCGACATTTGACTTGGTAATGGTGGTTTTGATTCCCGCTATGCGCTGCTCGATTTCCTGGAGAAGGGTGTTCATAAATATCAAGGGGTGGATTGTCTAGCTGTGTCTAGCCAGAGGCCGAAACATTTCAAGCTGGGAGATTAGTGAATGAATAAAAAAGGCCAAGAGGTGATCTTGGCCTTTTGATTTTATACGATTTATTTGAGGATTATTTTAGGTTTTCAAGAGTGGATTTTATGGCTTGAAAATTGGGCAACTCTTTTGGGGAGGGGGTTTGCTCCGCATAGCGTATGATTCCTTCGCGATCAATCACAAATGCTGCACGTGCTGATGTATCGCCTATTCCTGCGAGGCCAGGTAGAAGGACATCGTATGCTCGGGTGACTTCTTTGTTTAGGTCACTAGCTAGGAGGATGGAGATTTTTTCTTGCTTTGCCCATGCTTCTTGAGCAAATGGACTATCCACACTAATTCCGATGACTTCTGCACCTAAGTTTTTGTAAGCTTCGAGGCCATTGCTGACTTCACAGAGCTCTTGAGTGCATACTCCAGTAAACGCTAGGGGGAAAAACAAAAGCAGCACGTTGTTTTTTCCGATGTAGTTTTCAAGTTTAACATCAACTAGGCCTTCCGAGGTTTTGGCTTTGAGTGTGAAGAGTGGTGCTTTTTGTCCAGTTTGAATCATATTTTTTTAAAATTAAGGGTTGAGGTTGAATTGTTAGCGGTTACACTATCACAAGAATAGTGACCTTCGATGGCAAGCATAGCTTTTTTTCCGAAATATGCAAATTTTGGCAAGTTACTGTTGATTTTTTTATGTGGATTGCTCTTTGTGGCCTCGAATACGATTGACTGTAAAGCGCAAGATGATTTGCGGTTGCCTCCTAAATTCATTTTAGTGAGCGTGCCTGAGCAACGACTCACATTATGGGAAGATGGGAGAATCGTCAGGCGTTATCGTATTTCGACTTCGAAGTTTGGGTTGAGCAATCGGAGTGGAAGTTACGGCACACCGCTTGGCTGGCACACGATAGCGGCAAAGATTGGTGATGGTGTGCCAGTAGGAGGAGTCTTTAAAAATCGTGTTTGGACGGGCGAAGTGCTTCCGGTGAATGCCCCGGGGCGAGATCCTATCGTCACCCGAATTCTTTGGCTAAGTGGCGAAGAGTGGCACAACTCTAATTCATACGACCGCAAAATCTATATACACGGCACGCCAGAGGAATCGACGCTTGGAATCAACTCGAGTTACGGTTGTGTGCGCATGGCTTCTCGTGATGTTATTGATTTGTATGATCGCGTGCATGTTGGAACGCCAGTGTTGATTTCACTTCTATCGACTTTAAGCCCGGAAGTTCGTTTGCAAGTGGCGTCCTACTGGCGATATGCTCATTCTCCTTCATTTGCCTTTCAGCAAAGAGAGCCCGCATTCTCTGGCATGAGAGAAGCACCACCGGTGCCTTAAGTTAAAAAGGGCGATGAAACGCTAAGTTGAGAAGTCGTTCTTGAGGACTTGAATAAAGGCCTCTTGGGGAATATCGACTTTGCCGAAGGACTTCATGCGTTTTTTGCCTTCCTTTTGTTTTTCAAGCAGCTTTCTCTTTCTTGTAATATCGCCGCCGTAACATTTTGCCGTTACGTTTTTACCGATGCTGCGAACGTCCTCGCGTGCAATGATTTTTCCGCCAATGGCAGCTTGGATTGCAATTTTAAAGAGATGAGGAGGGATAACCTCTTTAAGTTTGGCAGCGATTGCGCGTCCGCGAGCTGCGGCTTTGCTACGCTCGACAATACACGAAAAAGCTTCGACAGGTTCGCCATTTACAAGGATGTCCATTTTAACGAGGTCGGCCACTTGATAGGGACCATGCTCGTAATCCATAGAGCCGTAGCCTCTGGTAATCGTTTTAATGCGATCGTGGAAATCAACGAGAATTTCAGCCAAGGGTAAGGTGCAGTGTAACATTACGCGCCTGGAGTCAACCGACTCGGTGTGATCACAGGAGCCGCGTTTTTCCATCACAAGTCCCATGATGTCTCCGATGTTTTCGTTGGGGACTAGGATGAACGCTTTTACCGTAGGTTCAAAAATCTCATCAATGGTCGAAGGGTCTGGCCATTTAATCGGGTTATCGATATAGATCTCTTCGCCGTTAGTTTTTTTGATTCGATATACCACGCTAGGATAAGTGGTGATAATATCGATATTGTATTCTCTGCGAAGACGCTCTTGAACGATCTCCATGTGGAGCAGGCCTAAAAATCCACAGCGAAAACCCGATCCTAATGCAGCAGAGGTTTCGACGGAAAAAGTAAGCGCAGCATCGTTGAGTTGTAGTTTATTCAATGCGATTTTAAGCGCTTCAAATTCTGCTGTGTTGATTGGATAGATCCCGCTGAAAACCATCGGGGTGATCTTTCTAAATCCCGGCAGCGGAGTGGGAGCTGGGTTTTCTGCGTAAGTCATTGTATCGCCTATTTTGACTTCACTAGGACTTTTTATGTTGGCGATGACATAACCTACGTCGCCAGCGCTTAAGGAAGGGCATTTTTCGGGTTTCGGACGGAAAATACCGACCTCCTTTACTTCGTATTTCATATTTGTGCTCATCAGGAGCACTTGCGTGCCAGGTTTCAGTGTGCCGCTGACGACCCGGACGTAGTTCACTACTCCACGATATGCGTCGTAGACTGAGTCGAAAACTAGACACCGCAAGATATCGTCTTGAGGTTCGGCGGGAGGAGGGATTCGCTTAATAATCGCCTCTAGAATGTGATCTACTCCAGCACCAGTCTTAGCGCTGCAAAGGATAGCTTCATCGGCTGGAATTGCGAGAATGTCTTCAAGCTGGCGTTGAACGGAGGGGATATTTGCGCTTGGAAGATCTATCTTATTGATAACGGGAATCAGTGTTAATCCTTGCTTCGCAGCAAGGTGAACGTTGGCTACGGTTTGTGCCTCGACGCCCTGAGCCGCGTCTACTACGGCAAGGGCGCCTTCGCATGCTGAGAGGCTTCGAGACACTTCGTAAGAAAAATCGACATGTCCAGGAGTATCAATTAGGTTGAGGCGATAGGTCTGTCCGTCTTGAGCTTTGTAAAATAAGGTGACAGGGTGTGCTTTGATGGTAATGCCTCGTTCTCGCTCAAGATCCATGGAGTCGAGAAGCTGGTCTTGCATTTCTCGTTCGCTGATCGCTCCTGTCAGTTGTAAAAGGCGATCAGAGAGGGTTGTCTTCCCGTGGTCGATGTGAGCTACTATACAGAAATTCCGAGTAAGCTGGATTGACATGCTAAAAGCAGATTGCTTGTCTGGCCAAGACAATGGATTAAAGACGAATTGAAATCAAGATACCTTGTTGCTCGATTGCTCATCCAGCGGCAAGAGCCTCCGACGCGGCGTGGCGGAGCTCTTGGACTTTTGATCGAAAGTTCGGGCTATGAAAGAGGGTTGTGCCTGCGACGATGATATCGGCCCCGGAGGCGGTCGCCATCCGCGTGGTTTCGGTATTGAGTCCACCATCGACTTCAATTCGGTAATGCTTGTTATGTTTCAGAGCATATTGCCTGGCTTGTCTTATTTTATCGAGGACCTCAGGCATAAACTTTTGCCCTCCGAATCCTGGATTTACAGTCATGCAGAGCAAAAGATCAATTTGATCAAGATAAGGAATAGAGCGGGCGAATAGAGTCAATGGGTTTAACGCCAAGCCAGCCTGGCAGCCTAGACTGTGAATCAAGTCTAATGTGCGACGAACGTCATGATGTGCTTCGAGGTGCACGGTGAGGATATTTGCACCGGATTCAATAAAAGTCCGAGCATATCGGTCGGGTTGTTGAATCATTAGATGGACGTCAAGAGGAAGACGGGTTAGACGGCGTATTGTTTTTACGATATCTGGGCCGAAGCTGATGTTGGGGACAAAGTGTCCGTCCATGATGTCTAAATGAAGCATTTCGACTTCAGCTTCTTCGCAGCGACGAACCTCATCCTTGAGTATCGAAAAATCTGCAGCGAGAATCGAAGGGGCGATCTGGACGGCTCTCATGTTAGTTTTGGATTAGACACGCCTCTCTTGAATTCAGAGGATTGCATAGGGAGCTCCGTAAGTCTGTCTTGATGCTTTTGTTTTGGCAAGGAGCAGTATTTTGGCATTAGAGAGAATTTGTGCGTGTTTGCGACTTGACTCAATTTTATTCCCCGAAAAGCGGTGGAGTGAAACGTTACATTTACGAAAAACAGCGATACATCGAGCGAGAGACACTGGATGAGCATATTCTAATTGTGCCTGGCGACGCTACGAGGTTGGAGGATCACGGGAGGATAAAGGTGTTTACAGTATGGTCGCCGCGGATAGACCGGACCTCTCGTTACCGAATTTTACTGAATACAAAAGTCGTAAAGGAATACCTTCGCGAGGCACGTCCGGATATCATCGAAGCGGGAGATCCTTACCATTTAGCGTGGACAGCTCTTGAAATGGGACGAGAGCTAGGTGTGCCTGTTGTAGGGTTTTACCATTCACATTTTCCGGAGGCCTATTTGAGGACACTCGGAAAATACATAGGAAAGTGGGCCTATCGGAAGCTCATGCGATGGTGTGAGCAATACATCGTGCGATTATATTCTCAAATGGATGCTACGTTTGTTCCGAGCGATCATCTACGTCAGCTTTTGCGAAGGTGGGGGGTGCGGAATGCCGTCACACTTCAACTGGGTGTTGACACCCAAATTTTTCATCCCGATGCACCTGATTTAATTTGGAAAGATCAACTTGGGATTCCTGCAGATGCTTATGTGTTGCTATATGTAGGTAGGCTAGCACGAGAAAAAAATATCGATACCTTGCTCGAAGCTTTTGAAATACTTTGCAGAGATTCCGATCGCCTCTACTGGCTTGTTGTTGTTGGTGACGGGCCGTTGCGTTCTCTTGTAAAAAACTATCAAGAGAAGACAGGTCAAATTGTCTGGCGCTCATACGTGAATGAGAGCAATGTCTTGGCACGATACTACCGATGCGCTGATTTGTTTGTTCATCCAGGCATTTGTGAAACTTTTGGCCTTGTGACGCTGGAGGCGCAAGCGTGTGGATGCCCAGTGATAGGGATTCGGGGAAGCTATATGGATGCTAATGTTTTTGGTGGGCATGAGTATTGGGCAAGGAATAATTCTTCGCATGCACTTGCAGATGCGATTGAAAGGATCTTTAATGAAGATTTGGCGAAAATCGGTGCAGAAGCTGCTCGAGAAGTGCACAATAAGTTTAGCTGGGACAAAGTCTTTTCTAAATTGTGGAGGCACTATGAAATTGCGATCAAAGAGAGAAGGGGAAAAGACGAATTGCTTTAGAAGCCTGCTGCCTGCCCGTTAGCTGCTGCGTCGAAATCTTCGAGCTATTTCGCGTTCAGCTTCAGCTTTCTTTAGCTCAGCTCTTTTGTCGTGTTGCTGTTTGCCTTGAGCGAGGGCGATCAGCACCTTTACGTAGTTGTTTTTCCAATACATTTTCAAAGCAACTAAAGTGCGGCCTTTGATTGCTGATTGAGAGTAAAGCCTTTGAATTTGGGATCTGCGGAGTAGAAGTTTGCGTGGAGCTAGAGGCTCGTGATTATCATGGGCCGCATTTTCGTAAGGCTCTATTTTTGCTTGCCAGAGGTAAGCTTGATTTTTCTCAATCCTCACGAATGCTCCATCGATTTGGACATGTCCCTGTCGAATTGATTTCACCTCTGTGCCGCGCAGCACAATGCCCGCTTCTACTGTTTCCAGGATTTTATAATCCCGATAAGCTTTGCGATTCGTGGCGATCTCTTTTTCCATCTACTTTCCAAGCTATAAAAGAGGAGCACTTCGGAGAAACTAAAAAACAGCGTAGATTATGAGCGTATGTAGTGGTAATAGGATTTGAGATGTATGGGTTTCTACTACCGACGATCAGTTAATCTCGGTCCTTTTCGAGTCAACATAAGTAAGTCTGGAGTCGGTTACTCAATCGGCGGTCGGGGGTTTCGAGTTGGCACAACAGCAAAAGGTAAACGTTACACGACCTTTAGTATTCCTGGGACAGGCGTTTATTATCGCAGCAATCGAGGTTGTTTTTCATTAATCATAGGGGTAGTTTTCATTATTTGTAGCGTCGCATTTTTGAAAACTCTATGAGTTTTACGTGGAAACGAACTTTATCGACGTTAAGTTCAGAACGTTTTGTTGCGCAGCTGGATGGCCAAGATGCGGCTGCATTTGACATTCACTATCTACCCAATGGGCAAATTGCTGGGACGGTAATATTGCTTCGTTCTCGCTCATGGAATGAGGAGCAAATTCAAAGGCTTCTTCGCGCATTTGATGAAGATTTTCTTCCTCATGCGAACTGGGAGAGTGGAGGCATCTGCTTCACTGTGGTCCTCGGAGAAGTGCTTGCGAACTTTGAAGCTCAAAAGGAAAACGCAGCTTCATGAACGGACAAAGTTATCATGAGTCACAGTGACGCGATCAAAATCACTGTATGCATCATTACATTAAATGAGGAAGAGGCACTTCCACGTTGTTTAAAGAGCGTTCAACCTTTTGCAGATGAGATTGTGATAGTGGACAGTGGAAGCACAGATCGCACACAAAAGATTGCCGAGGAATTTGGGGCTCGATTTGTTTATCGAGAGTGGCAGGGATACTGTAAACAGAAAAATTATGCTTTTGAATTAGCCCAGATGGGGTGGATATTCTCAATTGATGCGGACGAAGAGGTCAGTGAAGAATTATGTGAGAGCATACTCCGTCTGAAGCGGCATGGTCGTCGCCATCCTCCTTCAGCTTTTGAAGTCTGTCGACTTCCATTTTATGAAGGGAAATGGATTCGCCATGGGGATTGGTATCCAGACTGGCTTCCGCGACTATTTCAAAAATACAAAGCCAAAGTGGTAGGAGGTCGAGTGCACGAAAAAATCCGAGTCTTTGGAAGAAGAGAACGTCTTAATGGTCATTTATACCACTATTCATACCGAGATGAGGCCGATCGTCGTAAGCGTATCGAACATTACGTTAGTCTATGGCTTGAGTCGGCTGTTAAGAGGTATCGAAGAAAAATATTGCCTCTGGAGCCGGAACTGCGCGCCTTATGGCGATTTATTCGAGGATATATTATAAGACTGGGCTTTCTAGACGGTAAATTAGGTTGGAAAATAGCTTTGGGCTCTGCATGGGAAACTCATTTGAAATATCGTCAACTTAGAAGACTTCAGTGTGGATAATTTATCAACCTCAACTGATCAACAAATTCGCGGGCAGACTACACGTCGTGTAGGAGTGGTCGGTTTAGCCATCGTCGGCTCAAGGATTTTTGGTCTTGTTCGTGAACAGGTGCTCGCAGCGATGTTTGGCGCAGGGAAACTGCTGGATGCCTTCTATGGGGCTTTTCGTATCCCCAACTTGCTGCGCGATCTTCTTGCCGAGGGTGCACTATCGACTGCCTTCACTACGGTATTTACGCAAGTGCATGAAAAGGAGGGCTCGGAGCGGGCTTGGCGGCTTGTTCGTCTGATGTTTTCCTTAATGATCGTTTTCATGGGGGCCATCACCCTGCTAGGTATTCTTGCGGCACCGCTGATTATTAGTCTTACAAACGCAGGCTTTCATGCTGTAGAGGGGAAGTGGGAGTTGACCGTTGCGTTAACCCGAATTTTGTTCCCATTTATTTTTTTCGTATCAATAGCTGCAGTGGTGATGGGCATCTTGAATGCTCGTCATGTCTTTGCTTTGCCGGCTTCAGCTTCGACTGTTTTCAACATTGTCAGTGTAATTACCGGTGTCACATTGGCTTATCTTTTTGATCCTCAAGAAAACTGGTTAAAGCCGCACTTCACTGAAAAAGCATTATACGGAATTTCGCTCGGGGTTTTGATAGGCGGGATAGCTCAACTCTTGATCCAGCTTCCCAGTCTTTGGAAGCAGGGCTTTCGAGCTGGCTGGATCTGGGATCTCAAGGATCGGCATCTACGTGAGGTCCTTCGTTTAATGTTGCCAAGTGTTATCTCAGGCTCGGCTGTGCAGGTCAACGTGCTGGTAAACGGCGTATTTGCATCTATGATCAATGGGGGCATATCGTGGTTAAATTGCGCATTTCGCTTGATGCAATTTCCAATCGGAGTCTTTGGAGTAGCGATTGCGACAGTCACTCTTCCAGCAGTGAGTATTTTGAAAGCACGGGGTGATATGCAGGGATTTAGCCATGCTTTAATTCATGCGATTCGTCTGACACTTTTCTTGACGTTACCTGCAGCTACAGGCCTTGCTGTGTTAGCTTATCCCATCATTCAAGTTATTTATGAGCATGGACGGTTCCTCTCGAATGATACGCTTGCTACATCTCAAGCGCTTCAAGCATATGCTTTGGGGCTTGTCGGCTATTCCTTGATAAAGGTCCTTACGCCTTGCTTCTACGCACTAGGAGAAGCGAAAGCGCCATTGAGAGTGAGCCTGTGGGGCATGGGTATCAATCTCATTCTCAACTCAGTTTTTTTTTATGCGCTGGGGTGGGGACACATTGGATTGGCTTTTTCGACTTCAATGTTAGCACTAATTAACTCTGCACAGCTTCTTGTAATGATAAGCCGCCGGGTTCATCTTTTTTCCTCGTGGGGTCGATTTTTGTGCTCGCTCTTTTTTTCAACTTTGATGATGGCTCTTACGGCCTGGGTTGCGATTGGTCTATGGCCGGGGTCTGATAGTCTATTTGAACAAGCGCTTCGACTTCTGAGTGTGATTTTATTGGCAACCGTAGTCTTTTTTTTCTGCGCTTTTCTTACGAGAATGCAGGAAGCAAAGGAATTTTTCAGTTTTCTAAAACGGCCCAAAATAGCGAGTAAGAGTTAGCCTGCTTCTTTAGAGCTATGGGGTTGGGGAAATTAGGAGGAATTCTTGGTTGTCACAACAAGCTTGAATACAGCTTGCAGTAAGCCTCAGCGCTGCGTCTCCAGCTCAAATCCATTTGCATGCCGCGCTGTCTTACTGCAGTGAATCGTTTTGTGTCATTGTAGAGCTTAAACGCTCGCTCGATCGCTTTACTGTAGGCATCCAATTCAAAGGGCTCAAAGACAAGTCCGTTGTCGTAGCCTTCACCTTCTTGGACGGTGTCGGACAGGCCTCCTACTTTATGCACGATTGGAATTGTGCCGTAGCGGAGACTATACATTTGATTTAATCCACAGGGTTCGTATCGAGAGGGCATTAGGAAAAAGTCGCCTCCCGCTTCGATCCGGTGCGCCAGTTCTTCGTCAAAACCAATTTTCACGCCTACGGATTTGGGGTAGCGCGTCGCAGCCTCCTTTAACCCTTGCTCTAGCGCTTGGCTTCCCGTGCCAAGCAAGACGAGGTTTCCGCCAAGCGCCACGATTCGGTCTATCAAGCCGAGTGTGAAGTGCCATCCTTTCTGCTCGGTTAATCTTCCTATGCTTACAAATAACGGCTTGTCTACACCGGTGAGCTTGAATTCTTTGAGCAAGGCAGCTTTGCACTTCTTTTTTCCACTCATGTTGTGGATGCCGTAATTTTCTGGGATCAAGGGATCTGAAGCAGGATTCCAGGCGGCGGTATCGATGCCGTTGAGGATGCCGACGAGGGAACCATCTGCGCTCCGTGCTCTTAGGACTTGAGCTAGGCCGCAGCCATACTCTTCGGTTTGAATTTCTACGGCGTAGCGTGGGCTTACGGTCGTCACGCAATCCGCTAATTTAATGCCGCCTTTTAAGAAGTTGATTCCACCATGCATTTCTAGACCTTCGGCGTGGAAATAGCCCAGTGGTAGGTTTGTTAGTGCAAATTCATAGCCTGGGAACTGACCTTGAAATGCTAGGTTGTGTATCGTGAGCACTGTCTTAAAAGGTAAGCCGGCTGCCTTTACGAAGGCAGGGACGAGTGCTGTCTGCCAGTCATGCACGTGGAGGATTTGTGGGATGGGGCGGACATGCCGTGCTAGTTGCACTACGGCTTTAGAGAAAAAGATAAAACGCCGCACATTGTCGGGGTAGTCGCGATTATTTTCGCCGTAGAGCTCAGGGCGTTTGAAGAAGGGATCGTATTGCACTAAAAAAACGACGAGGCCGTTTGCTAGTCGCCCTGAATAAATCTGGGCGTCAATCTCTTCTCCTCCGACTGGCACTTTGATGCTCAACTCACGCCGCGGCTTTTGTGGTAAGCGTTTATCGACGTCGTGGTAGAATGGCAGGACACAGGCCACCTTATTTCCTAGTATTCTTTGCTCTGCAGGCAGTGCGCTCAGGACGTCGCCGAGGCCGCCAGTTTTTGCTAGGGGTGTCAATTCACTTGCTGCGTGGAGGATCATAGCCATAATTATGGATGATGGCGGTAGTGTGATTGTCTTACAACATTATCTTCCAAAGCTTTTTCGGTTTCAGAAGGGTTTTTGGCTATGGTTTTTTTCTCAACTTTTACCCATAGCCTGGGGGCAATATCACATTCCTCAGTGGGGGCAGGATGTTTCTTCGTGTGGGCAGATTGTCGTCGAGAGTCATGACCGCTCGGCGCATCCACCGTTGATTGAGCTGGTCACGCATATTCGCAATGAGCTTGCGCCTCGGTTGGGGCTTAAGACTGCATGGCGTGATCGTATTCTTCTTCGGATCGAGGGGGCTGTGCTCTATGAAAAATTTGATCCTAGTTTGGTGAAGGTGTTGCCGGCAGAGCCTTTTCGTATCCATCTGTGGTTGCGTCCTCGGGCGTATGATTTTCAGCTTACTGCGACTTCTTGGCCTCAGCCTCCTGAGGAGCTGATTCGGCAGATTGTGAGTATTTTGATTTATGAGAAGGCTCTTACGCGCTTTATTCCATTTGAGCCTGGGGATTACTTGCCTGCGCTTCCGCTTTGGTTGAATGAGGGATTAACACAGACGCTCTTTGATAAGAGGCACGATACCTGGACGGCTATTGTTGTGCGTGCGTATCGTATAGGCCGATCGCCGTCGCTTAAAGACATTTTGGGTTGGAAGGAGCTTAGTCCCGATACTCTTTTTCGGGCTTGGCAGCAGGCGCATGTTTATCATTTGGTGTGTTGGTTAACGCAGGACAGTATGACACGAGCCGAATTTCAGCGGCAACTTATGCAGTATATCCCTCGGGTTTTAGGTTCACGTGGTTCATCTGTCCCTTGGCCTAATCCGGAGAGACTTGAGCCGCTGTGGAAGGATTATTTGAAGGGTTTACAGCGTCCTTCTGATATAATTTTGACGTGGGATCAGACGGCGGCGGAATTGATGCGTCTGCAGAAGGTTGTGCTACAGAATTCTGATGGCTCGACACCGGTTTTGACGACTTTGGATCGTCTTCATGAGGCGCTGGAGCACCCTGCCGCTGAGGGGGCTATCAGAGAGAAGATTCGAGCGTTGATTGATCTTGAGCTTCGTGCGCAGTTTGCATGGCGTCCAGTTGTTGCTTCGTTTCGTGAGGCGCTGGAGGGGTTGATTTTATCTCGAGAAGCCGGTGCGGATTATTTAGAGCGGCTGGCTCAGGCTAAAGCATGGGCTCAGCGTATGCAGGAGCATCGGGATGGGTTGAATGATTACTTGAATTGGTTTGAAGTGTCGCATCTGCCAGCGATGCCGGAGAGGACTTTTGGTTCTTATTTTAAATTTCTGGATCAGCTGCAATCTTTTAATCTCCGTTCTCACGATCCTTTTGCTTTGGGGTCTGATATGAGCCAGCCTTGAATGGGATATGAGGCTAGCGCGGGGCGTGGAATGTGGCTTCTCGAGCTGGTCCGACGGAGACTAGTGTTACTTTGGCGCCTGAGTATTGTGCGATAGCTTTCAGGTAGCGTTGTGCGGCTTGTGGTAGCTCGGAATATTTGCGGACACCGGAGAGGTCGCACTGCCAACCTTTGAATTCTTTGTAGATTGGGCGGCAGATTTTCCAATCATCGAGCACGGCGGGTGGATCCGTCAGGCGGGTGCCTTTGTAATCGTAGGCGATGCAGAGGGGGATTTTTGAGAGATGATCTAGGCCGTCTAAATTTGTGACGGCTAGTTCTTCGATGCCGTTGATGCGTTGTGCGTAGCGGGTGAGGACGGCGTCAAACCAACCGCAGCGGCGGGCACGGCCAGTGGTGGCGCCGTATTCTCGGCCAAGGGAGTGAAGGTGGTCGCCGAGTTTTTCGTCTTCGGTGACGAAGGGGCCTTCTCCGACTCGGGTTGTGTAGGCTTTGACGACTCCGACGACTTTATCTATGGCTTGAGGGGGCAGGCCACTTCCAGTGAGGCATCCGCCGGATGTGGTGTTGGAGGATGTGACGTAGGGGTAGGTGCCGAAGTCAATGTCGAGGAAGGTGCCTTGAGCTCCTTCGAATAGGATGCGTTTTCCGTTTTTCCATGCTTTATGGAGATAGAGGACGGTGTGGGTGATGTAGGGAGCAAGGAAGGAGGCGCACTGTTCGATTTGAGATTGGACTTTTGCTAGGTCTAGGGGCTCAATTTTCCCGATTTGGCGGTGGTCGGAAAATTCAGCAAAGCGGTGTTGGAGTTTTTCTCGGATTTGGCGTGGCTGGAGTAGATCGGCTGCGCGGAGACCGATGCGGAGGATTTTGTCGGCATAGGCGGGGCCGATGCCGCGCTTGGTTGTGCCAATTTTGCGTTCACCTTGTGCTTCTTCGCGTTGTGCATCTAGGAAGCGATGATAAGGCATGACGAGGTGGGCGTGGGTGCTGAGCCATAGGCGGCCTCGGGTTTTGATGCCTCGATTTTCGAGCATTTTGATTTCGTCCACGAGGGCTGTGGGGTCGACGACGACGCCGTTGCCGATTACGCCGATTTTTCGAGGGCGTAAGATACCGGAGGGGATGAGGTGGAGGATGAATTTTTCGTTTCCTACGGCGACGGTGTGTCCTGCGTTGTTGCCGCCTTGGCAGCGGACGACGATGTCAGCTTTTTCGGTTAATACGTCTATGATTTTTCCTTTACCTTCATCGCCCCACTGGGCGCCGACGACGATGGTGTTCATGTATTATGTATTATGGGAGTTGCACGAGGGGTTAGTCTAACATGGGAGGGGAGGACAAGGAAACGCTCTTTTGTGGCTTGCGGTGTGTGGGGAGCCAGAAGAGTTCATGAAGTGGATGATGGTCGACGACGTTTGGGTGAAATCCTCCGAGGCGGTCTGGGTGATAGAGTGCGATGCCGACGAAGTAGTAGAGGGGGACGATAGGCATTTGGTCTTCGATGAGGATTTTTTCAGCTTGGCGAAGGAGCTCCATGCGTCGGTGCGGATCGGCGGTGGCATTGGCTTGGGCGAGAAGGCTGTCGTAGGTGGGGTGAGACCAACCTGTGCGGTTGTTGCCGCGTCCGGTGACGAACATATCGAGGAAGGTGTTGGGGTCGTTGTAATCGCCGACCCATGAGGAGCGTGCGATGTGGTAATCGAGTTGGTCTAGCGAGGCAAGGTATACTTTCCATTCTTGCTTTTTGAGGGAGACGGTGATGCCGAGGTTTTCTTTCCACATGGCTTGGATTTCGACGGCGATATTTTCGTTGAGCTCGGATTGATTGTAGAGGAGGGTGAGGAGAGGGAAGCCTTGCCCGTTGGGGTAGCCAGCTTGTGCGAGTAGGGCACGGGCTTGCTCTGGGTTGTAGTCTGGGCCTTGATATGGGGTGTAACCGGGGATTCCAGGTGGGACGAAAGATCGAGCTGGGGTTTCGCCTGCGCGGGTGATTCGTCGGGTGAGATGGGCTTTATCGATGGCGAGCGCTAGGGCGCGGCGGACTAGGGGGTTGTCGAGAGGGGGACGAGTGACGTTAAACCGGTAGAAGTAGGTAGCGAGGAAGGGGTTGGCGTGGAAGTAGGGTTTGTCTCGGATTTTTTCTATGAATAATGTTGGGACAAGGCCTTTATCGAGGACAAGATCTGCGCGGCCCGTGTAAAAGAGGTTGAAAGCGGTGGTAGGCGAGGTGAGGGTGAGGGCGTGAATCCTTTGGAAGTGGGCAGGGGTGTGGTAGTGAGGGTTGCGTTCGAGGATGATGCGATCATCTAGATACCATCCAGCGAGGCGGTAGGGGCCATTTGAAATGAGTCGGTGCGGTTTGATCCATTCTTGTGGATATTTTTCAATTAAGTCGGTGCGAACTGGGAAGAGGGTGGGGAAGGCCAGGAGGTCTAAAAAGTAGGGGCAAGGTTGATGGAGGCGGATTTCGAGAGTGGTTGCATCGATAGGGACGACGCCGACTGAGGAAAAATCGGTGAGTTGTCCTCGGTTGTAAGCTTCTGCGCCTGCGATCGGGTAATACATTTCAGCGTAAAGGGAGGCTGTGCTGGGGCGGAGAGCACGTTCCCATGCTTGATGGAATTGGTATGCGGTGACTGGGGATCCATCACTCCATCGGGCTTCAGGTCTGAGATAGAAACGGTAGGTGAGCAGGTCGTCAGAAATTTTCCAGGACTGGGCCACTCCTGGAACGATTTCGCCGCGGCCGTTGCGGGTGGTGAGGCCCTCGAATAATGCGTGAACGATGCGCATTTCGGGTTGCCCGGTGATGGTGTGGGGGTCGAGGCTTTCTGGCTCGGGGCCATTGACGAAAGTAAAGTCTGGTCTTTCTGGATATCGAGAGCAGGCAGTGGGGATTCCTAGGGCAAGAATGATGGCTAGTGGGAGAGTTATTTGTATGGAGGCAACTCCGAAGAGTTGGGAGGGCATTTGATTTGACGGACGCGGATGGCGGGCGAGATTGCAGTTACTGTGGGGGGTATGGACTGGAGGGCTGCGGGGAGACGGGGAGAAATGGTGAGTGTGGATAGGGGGGTGTGGCTGTTTCACCGTTTGGGTTTAATCCGGCAGATGAGGTGATCTGGTCGATAGGTTCCTGGGCTAGAGGAGACTGTGTTGAAGCTGCTGGTGTAGATTGAAAGGAGGTGGGGGTATATGGGGCTGGGTTATTGGATAGCATGTATTGAGTCAATAAATTGAAGGCTTCTTCTATGGTTTCGCCAGTTTTTGCGCTAGTAAGGAAGAGGGGGTGTTGTTGCGCGAGCGTGTCAATGAGGGTTTGTGGAATTTTCCACTGGTCTACGAGGTCTTTCTTGTTGATGATGAGGATGTGAGGGATAGCAGTTTCGATGTTTTGTAAAGCGGATTGTTGCATGGCGAGGGCGTGCTGAAGTGTCTCAGGCCGAGTGCCGTCAGCTATGAAAATCAAACCTGAAGCTCCGCGGAGGTAGGCTTGGCGATATTTTTCAAATGAATCCTCACCTGCTAGGTCCCAGAGGACTAAGGTGACATCTAGGCCGTTGAACTGGATGTTTTTTTTGTCAATTTTTACGCCTATTGTTGAATGATAAGCCTCGGAGTAAATTCCTTTAACGTAACGCGCTACGGTGCTGGTCTTACCGACACCTGGAGTGCCTAATAGGCATACTTTTTTTATGATATTCATGTGATAAGTGATGCTAGGTGTTTGGGGTAAAGATTTATATAGCCGATAGCTTTAGAATTTGCAAGCAAGGGTGTTGCGGGGGGGAAGAGGTAAGAGTTTGCCAAGGATGAGATGTTGAGGCCTTAGCACTGACGGGCGTTTTTGACTCATGGGGTAGGAATTGAGGGGATATCCGGCCTATTGTCATGGTGGATAATTCTGTTATACGGTGGGTTTGTATGCGAACCGTATTGGGGTTAGTAGGATGTATCCAGCGCTCTTTGAAGATCGTCCTCGCGATCGTGTTTTTATGGTTTGGGACGGAAGGAATAAGCTTTGGGGAGATCAAAGTCGTAGTTTCAAATATAGAGTGGTTCCCTGGCACGACACCTAATCCCAAGCCTAAGCAGGAGCTTAAGCATATGCAGGTTGCGAGGCAAGAGTTAAGGAGGATGAATCCTGACATTTTTATCGGCGTGGAGATTCGTGATTTGAAATCGTTTAGAGAACTCGTCTCAGCGGTTCCTGGGCTGAAGCCAGCGGTTATATCTAGATTTAAGGAAAATGGGGAGGTGACACGACAGCAGATTGCAATTGCTTCACGTTATCCTGTGAATTCAGCATGGTATGAGGAGTGGCAAACGACGAAGTTGCCGATGTTGAGGCGAGGATTTACTTTTGCTGCAATTGAAGATCCTAGAGAGTGGGGAAAGTTGCTTTTTGTTTATGGAGTTCATTTTAAGAGTAATCGGGTTTTAGATGGATATACTGATCAAGACAACTGGGAAGCCAGGAATGAAGCAGCACGGCAACTTATTCAGCATTTCGAGAGGATGCTGAACATTTACGGTCGGGAACAGGTCTCTGGGGCTGTGATCGGGGGGGACTTTAACACCAACCATGACGGACAATTTGGTGACCGAGCGATCGCAATCCTCGAAGAAGCGGGTTTTTACAATACCTTCTCTGAAGTTCCAAAACATGATAGAATCACCTGGAAGGGGCGTGGAGCTTTTTCAGGAACTACATTTGATTATATTATGACATATGGACTAGGGAAACTTCGAGCGCGAGCCATTCCGACCTCAATTGATTATAGCGACCACAACGCCGTGGAACTTTTGATTCCATAAATTTGTAGTGTCTCGTAGCTGGATTTCAATCCAGGAGAGTTTTTTTATTTGACGCTTGGTGCCAGCAACTTATTGTTTTCGCAAAGACGCATGCCAATAGCGGTCAAAGTATTTTTTGCTCACGTTTTGGGAATATTGCTTGCTATTTATTTTGGGCAGAAACTCGCAGAAAGCGATTGGCTTCCGATTTTTTTCATTACGGCGATAGTCTTTACTTTTGTAGCTGTTGTTAAGTATCAGTTAATAGCATTTGCAGTGGTAGCCTTTGCATGGTCGAACCTGACAGCGCCGTTCATTCCAGGGCAAATGAATTTGCATTATCTTTTTGGTTTAGCATTGATTTTTGTAACACTACTGCGATTAGCTTTTACGAAGACTTTCTATTACCAAAAGAGCTGGGCTCATTTTTTTGTAATAATTTTTGCTGGGGTATTAGCCCTTACCATGGCTTATCGGGGTTCAGGATTTCGCCTGCTTGGTAGTGAGTCTTGGGGAGGCATGAACTATGTGTTGCTTTTTATTAGCATTAGTGTGGTCTTCCTCTTACCATACATTAATTTGCCTGAGAAGATATGGCCTAAGGCATTGACAGTGATGGCCTTGCTTTGTGGATTGAGAGCATTTGCGGAATTTTTGATCATGAAAGGTATAGGCGGGGATTTACTCAATCGTTTTGTTGAGGCCGATAACGCAATCATCTATGCGGAATCCTCTGGTCCATACTCCGACTTAATGTTTAGAGTGCTGGGTTTAAGAGATGCAGGAATCATACTTTTGATGGCATTAGCCTGCCACGTTGATTTCAATAAGATTTTCCGTATAAATGGGTTAGCATATGCTTTAGCTATCCTTATGCTGCTTGCAATAACTGCTTTTTCGGGCTTCAGGATAGGTGTCACGGCATTCATTTTGTATTTTTGTATCATCTTGTTTTATCACAGAGCTTGGAGCATAAAGCGCCTAATCAACTTTATCGGAGTAACACTCGTAGCACTGATTATCGTGGGAATGAATTTGAATAAGCTTCCAGATGCGGGGCAGCGCGCATTTTCTTGGATTCCTGGCGCCAAGGTTGAGCGGCATGTTGAATATGATGCTGAAATGTCTGCATTATGGCGCTTAGAGCTTTGGGAGATTGCCATGGAATTGATTCCCAAATACTGGCTTGTGGGTAAAGGTTATGCATTTTCATTTAACGAACTCATCAGTGTGCTGGCTCGTGGACGCTCAGCTGATGGTTCTACATACCTACAAGACCAACATACTTGGGCCATTGTAACGGGCAACTATCATAACGGTGTGCTAAGTGCTCTCCTCGGCCTGGGAATATTTGGTTTGATAGCCGTAGCAGGATTTATGGTCTGCGCCTGCTATCGACATCATAGGTTTACTCGGAGTCAGTGGAATTCAAACACCCTCAAAATGTGTCATACTGCTGTCACTGCACTATTCATCACTTTAACGATAACCTTTTGGCTGATGTATGGGGATGTCCGCCAAAACATGCCTACACTGCTTTTCTTGTTTGCCTGTATGGAAGCCTTGCTGCGATGCGATAAGAATGCTGCGCGTTACGGCTCAAGCTTGAATGTGCAAGCCAAGCCTGAATGAAATTTGACCACCTCAAGAATAGGCTAGGAACGAGAAGGCGGCTGCTTCGGACTTGATAGTTGGCTAATAAACGCCGTCGTGTATTGACCCTTTCTGAATTGACTATTTTGAGTGAGCTGCTGGCCAAACGGAATCGTCGTTTTGATTCCTTTTATAATAAATTCATCCAATGCTCGATCTAACCGCGTAATCGCCTCCTCGCGGTCTTCACCTTTGACGATCAATTTTCCGATCATCGAGTCATAATAAGGCGGTATAACGTAGCCTTCGTAAGCGTGAGAATCTAGCCTCACACCGTATCCACCTGGGGGGTAATAAAACTCAATCTTTCCCGGAGAGGGCCGAAAATCCTGTGAAGGGTCTTCTGCGTTGATACGAAATTCGATAGCATGATAAAGCGGCTTCAAATCATCGAACTGCTTTGATAGCGGTTTGCCAGCAGCGATCCGAATCTGCTCCTTTACCAGATCCACTCCGTAGGCTTCTTCTGTCACAGGATGCTCGACTTGGATGCGCGTATTCATCTCCATGAAGTAGAAGTTTCCGTCGTCATCTACCAAGTATTCGATCGTGCCCGCGTTGGTGTAACCGACAGCTTGAGCTAGCTTAATGCTGGCCTTGCCCATTTTATCACGCAGTTTGGGGGTGAGAATCGGCGATGGGGCTTCTTCGAGCAACTTTTGGTTCCGACGCTGTATGGAGCAATCCCGTTCTCCTACATGAACGACTTTTCCGTGTTCATCGGCGATGATTTGAAATTCAATATGATGAGGGTTTTCGATTAATTTTTCGATATACAGTCGTCCGTCTCCAAAGGCTTTTTCAGCTTCGAGTTTTGCTGAGACAAAACCCTGTATTAAGCTGACGTCGTTATAGACAGGCCGCATCCCTCTTCCGCCGCCGCCCGCAACGGCTTTGATCATCACAGGGTAACCAATCTCTTTTGCGAGTTTCAGCGCTTCCTGCTCGGTCTCAACCGGCTTCAGGCTGCCTGGGGAAACAGGCACGCCCGCTTTACGGGCCGTCTCTTTCGCCACGGATTTATCGCCCATAGCACGAATAGCGGAAGGCTTAGGGCCTATAAACTTGATATTGCAACTTTCACACACCTCAGCGAAGTGTGCGTTTTCCGCTAGAAAACCGTATCCTGGGTGTATCGCATCCACGTTGCCGATCTCTGCCGCACTGATGATGCGCTCGATCTTTAGGTAGCTTTCGGAGCTTGGTCCTTTCCCTATGCAAATCGCCTCGTCGGCAAGTCGCACGTGCATCGACTGCGCGTCGGCCTCAGAATAGACAGCCAGCGTTTTAATTCCGAGCTCACGGCAAGCTCGAATGATGCGGACGGCTATTTCACCTCGGTTGGCAATTAGAATTTTTCGAAACATGGATATTATCAAAACACCGTTGAGTTACTCAATCTTGTGAAGACTGGAAGGAGTTAACTAACCCGCACTCTAAATAAAGGCTTCGCGTAATCCACTGGCTTACCGTTTTCAGCCAATATCTCAGTGATCGTGCCGCGTATCTCTGCCTTGATTTCGTTCATTACTTTCATGGCTTCGATGATACAGACGACGGTATCTTCGGTGACTTCTTGTCCAACTTCGACGTATGGAGGAGCTTCGGGAGACGGCGAGCGATAGAAAGTGCCCACCATCGGGGACAAGATTTCTTTGTATTGAGCGTTACTCGGAGCGCTTGGCGAGGGAGTTGCGGGTGGGGGCGGGGTGGAAGTTTGCGTAGGGGGAGCAGAAAGAGTGGTGCCTGTAACGGGAATCGGTGCAAGGTTAGCAATAGGCTGTGGAGATGGCTGTGGAGATCCACTCGGAAGGGAAGGGGGGAAGGATAAAATAGGCAGCTCACTAGAAGTGGATTTTTTTAATCTGATTTTGAAATCTTTCTTTTCGAGTTCAAATTCCCCAAGCCCATGTTTATCCATGAGCTCGATGACGAGTCGAATATCTTTGATTTCCATGGATGATGAGTTGATTGGGGTGCAATACTCGCACGGTTTGGCGTGCAGTTAAAGATTTTTTTCTGCAAGGCTAGGAAAAATTGGTTTTTCAGTTTACCAAGGCTTATTGCTTCGGCTAGCTTCGCAAGTTAATTCAAAGCCATGAAGGTTCATCGCATAGCAGTGCTTGCTGGAGACGGCATCGGCCCGGAAGTCATGGCCGTGACTTTGCCGATTGTTAAAAAGGTCGCCGAGAAATATGATTGTAAACTGGAATTTTCCGAGGCGCTGGTGGGCGGTGCGGCTATTGATGCCTGTGGAAAAGCTTTGCCCGAAGAGACGGTGAATGTTTGCCAAAAATCCGATGCTATCCTTTTCGGATCCGTAGGGGGGCCGAGATGGGAATCCCTGCCGCCACAGGAGCAACCCGAGAGGGCAGCTCTGTTGCCGCTCCGGAAAATGTTCAAGCTTTACGCCAACCTACGACCGGCATTGTGTTATCCTGAGCTCGTCGAAGCGTCGCCCATAAAAAGCCATTTAATTCGAGGGGGCTTTGATTTGCTTGTTGTGCGTGAATTGACTGGTGGAATTTATTTCGGCAAGCCTAAGGAAACGGTTTCCACTGAGCACGGCGAGCGTGCGATCGACACGCTAGTCTACGAGACTCCAGAAATCGAGCGGATCACTCATCTGGCATTCATGGCAGCTAAAAAACGTCGCCAAAAAGTCACCCTCGTAGATAAAGCTAATGTGCTGGAGTCCAGCCTTCTTTGGCGTAAGACTGTGAAACGTATCGCTGCGTCCTATCCGGACGTCATGCTTGACTTCATCTACGTGGATAACGCTGCGATGCAGGTCGTAAAAAACCCGAAACAATTTGACGTTCTCTTATGCGAAAATATGTTTGGCGACATCATCAGTGATGAGGTGGCTGCTGTGGCAGGCTCACTGGGGATGCTTCCGAGCGCGTCTCTAGGTGAGGGGAGCTTTGGTTTATACGAGCCAAGTGGAGGCACAGCGCCAGACATCGCGGGCAAAGGAATTGCCAATCCGATTGCTCAGATTCTCTCGGCCGCGTTGATGTTTCGGTTCAGTTTCCAAATGGAAGAGGCTGCTCAAAGTATAGAGGAAGCGGTCCGCAAAGCGATCACGGCAGGTTATCGCACGGCAGATATTTATTCCGAAGGGACGAAGCGGGTGAGCACCGCTGAGATGGCTCTGGCCATAGAGAAGTTTTTATGACCACGACTTCATCCACTCCGATTCCCGTTAGCACTTACGATCCGATCAATGCTGCCATATTGGCGGTGTCGGAAGATCGAATTCAGGGGTTTCATCGCAAGCCATTTGCGCAAATCGCAGCTTTAAGCGGTGTCCCCTATGATGTAGTGGTTGAAAGGATTCGCGCGATGCTTGAGGCTGGGACGATACGGCGAGTCAGGTTAACATTGATAGCGAATGATCTTGCGCCCGGTGCATTGGTGGCTTGGCGTGTGGCGCAAGAGAGGCTAGATGCGGCGTTTGATTGGCTCTGGAAAGAAGATCCTTTTAGCGGGCATATTGTTATTCGTTCAACAGACACCGAAGCTGCAGGAAGCACCTATAAATTATGGACGACACTTAAAGTGCCACAGGGATTCTCTCTAGAGGAGCACTGCGAGTGCCTTCAGCGCAAGATCGGTGCGGAGGCTTTCAGGATAATGCCAGCAAAGGGCATCTTTGTTTTGGGAGTGGGGCATGTAAGGCGTCGCGAAATTAAGCCTGGCTCTAAGTCGGATACACCTGCAGAGATGCACGAAATCAAAGTCACCCGCTTGAGCGATGAGGAATGGCATGTCTTAAGCTACCTGAAGAGAGAGTGCATGCCTCACGAGATCGGCGATGATCTCTGGTTAAGGCGAGCTGAGGAGGCTGGTTTAGATTATGAGCGTTTTTGTGCTGTTGCTGAGGGGCTTGCGGATAAAAAAATTATTGGGCGTTTCTCTACATTCCTTGAGCATGTGAAGCCCAATGCTGCTGGAGAAAGGGTGACAAAATTCAATGCGCTCTTTCATTGGGCAGTGCCGCCAGGCTTGGAGAAAAGAGCGGGTGAAGAGGTGGGGCGGTTTCATGCGCTGACACATTGTTATTGGCGTGAGGCTGGGCCTGAGTTTAAGAATGTGAATATTATGGCGGTTGCCCACGGCACAGATAAAGAGCTTGTGAAGGCTCACAAAGCTGCGATTGATGCGCACCTCAATGAAGTGGGGATACCCGTGCTTTACACCAACATCTTCTGGGGCGGACGGAGTGAGATCAAGCCATCAGAAATTCTTCCCTCAGCCTACGCAGCTTGGCGCCGTCAACAGGCTTCAGCGTAGGTCGATAAATTTCACGCTGTAAATATCCTTATCTTGGGCGATCTCCTGGAGCGCATCTGTAGAAGGGACGCTATCGAGATGAAGTATGCTAAGGGCGCGACTGCCTGGTTCTGCTCTTCCGAGTGCCATGCTCGCGATGTTTATGTGGTGACGTCCTAGAATAGTGCCGAGCCAGCCTATAATTCCAGGGCGATCTCGATTTTCGATCACAAGCAATTTTCCGTCCAAGGCCGCTTCGAGGTTTCTGTCATTTACTCGGACAATTCTTGGGCGATTGCCAAAGATGGCCACGGCGACGGATAGGTGCTCTTTTCCGAAGATGGCTTCGAGGGTGATCAGGTCTTTATATTCCTCGTCATCGTTATTTTTATGTTCACTCCACTTGAGGCCGAGATTGTCAGCGAGATGCAGGACATTTACTTCGTTTACGGAAGTGCCGCCGGCAGTTAACAAGAGTCCTTTTAGTGCGGCGCGCGTGATTGGCGTGGTGTCGTGTTCATTCACCTTGCCGGAGTAGTGGATTTTAACGGCATCGAGTCGGTGAGGTGTGAGTTGTTCGACGAGATAACCGAGGCGCGTAGCGGCTTGTATGTAGGGTTTGAGCACAGCTAGGGCGCGGGCCTCTACGTTTGGCATATTGACGGCATTGCGTATGATGCCATGGAGAAGATAGGCCTCGACTGCCTCAGCGATTTCGAGGCCTACGTTTTCTTGAGCTTCTTGGGTTGAGGCTCCGAGGTGTGGTGTGAGTATGATTTTGGGGTGGGAGCGCAGTGGAGAGTTTTGTGGCAAGGGTTCAATTGTAAAGACATCCAGCGCAGCTGCTGCGATATGCCCGGAATCTATAGCTTGAAGTAGCGCTTCTTCGTTGATGAGCCCTCCGCGTGCACAATTGATCAAGCGAGCACCCTTCTTGCAACAAGCCAGTCGTTTTGCATCTAGTAGGTTCATGGTTTCTGGCGTCCCTGGGACGTGCAGGGTGATAAAATCAGCTTGTGGCAACATTTCTTCAAGCGTTTCGAATAACTCGATTTGTAGGATCTGAGCGCGGGCGTGGGTGAGAAAAGGATCGTAAGCAATCACTCTCATGCCAAAAACTTGAGCTCGTTTGGCGACTTCGCTACCTATCCGACCGACTCCTATAATGCCGAGCGTTTTGTCTTTGAGCTCGACGCCTTGAAAACTTTTGCGGTCCCATTCTCCTTTAGTCATGGAAAGATGGGCTTGAGGAATATTTCGCGCTAGGCTCATGAGTAGGGAAAAGGCGTGCTCAGCGGTCGAGATGGTGTTGCCGACTGGCGTGTTCATCACGACTATGCCGCGCGCAGTAGCAGCGGGAACGTCTACATTATCAATGCCTACGCCAGCGCGTCCGATTACACGGAGCTGTTCGGCCACTTGGATAAGAGATGATCTTATTTTTGTTTCGCTTCTTATTAGAATCGCATGATAGGATGGGATGATAGCAGCAAGCTCGCCTTCTGAGAGGCCGACCCGAGTTTCGACATCAAAGGCGGGATTTTTTTTGAGATATTCAATCCCCTTGGGTGAAATAGGGTCGGCCACGAGTATTTTGATTTTTTCCATCTTGCGAGAGGAGATTAAATTGGTGGAGGGATTAGTCAATGTTCTAATTTCAAACTTAAAAATATAAATATATGTGCAAATAACCTAATGACTATTATGGAGTTACGGAAAATAACGCCCCCTGTAAATTTTTTGCAGCGAGTATAATTTAAGCATTGCAAGAAAAACTTTCTTTCGCTTCTGTGCGATAATGGCCATATCTAAGTTAACAAACAAAAAAAATTTACTAGACAAAAAAATGAATTGAGTTATAAGAGTTACTAGCCAAGCGAGGAAAAGAGAGGATAAAATATGAACAAGATGGTTAAAAGCCAAAAGTTTCAAATACTATCAGAAATTAAACGCAGCCAAGGTTTGTCGGTTCAAGAATTGTGTGACCGAGTAAACCTTTCTTACATGGGAGTCAAGCAACATTGCATTGCACTGGAGAGGGAAGGATACGTGGACACGTGGAGGCGTCCTAAGGGGATGGGACGGCCTGAAAAGGCATACCGCCTGACGGAGCTTGCTCAGGAATATTTCCCTAATGAATTTACTAAGTTAACGAGTAAAATACTCGATAGTATTGGAGAGGTATATGGACCATCTGCTCCTGAGAAAATTCTATACCACATATACAGCGATCAGACGGCTCACTATCAACAATACGTTTATGGAACAAGCTTAGAGGAGCGAGCCAAAAATCTTGCAGGTCTAAGAGATGAAGAAGGTTACATGAGTGAATATCAGTTTGATGCCAACACCCGAAAGCATCAAATTGTTGAGTATCACTCGCCTATCCTTCAAGTTATGGACCGTTACCCGATCTTGCGGGATTTAGAAGTTCAAATGTTTGAAAAAGTTCTTAACGTGAAGGTTAACCGCAAAGAGGAACGAATATCCGGGCTATATAAATGTGTGTTCACGCTTGAACCCTAAAGATCGATCAGCCTAGATTTATTAGGCGAATGCTTCAGCTTTATCGATTCTTTAGGAACCTATTTGCAATTATAGGTTTTGGCACATGCATTGTAGGGGTCGTATATTTCGCACGAAGTTTGCTATTGGAGAGCTGGTTGAATAGCCTTAAGGCTCAGGACTCATTTTCCTTTGAGGCACATGAAACTTATCTATCGCCTCATCTAGATCGGATCGTCATAGGTCAGGCCAAGATTAAAAATCCCGTCAGTTTTGGACTATCGGATGGTTTAATTTTTTCAAAAATAGAAATTGATTTTAAGTCACCAATCCGTTGGAAAGGACGTTGGAATATAAAGCGGGCGCATTTTACAATCGAGCGTTTGAATATCGTTAAAAAAGCCTCAGGTGATAACCTCGATGAGCTAGGCATACTTATTAAGGCTTGGGATGCTCCCAAAAAGCCGATCCATCCCTTTTTAGCGGATGAGGTCAACATCATACTCCGCGAAATTGCATTTATTGATCCTAACTCCCTCGACAAAGCTACCGTGGCCCAAGTTAATCTTCAAATTACTGATCACTATCTCGACTCTTACACAAAAATTTATGATTCACTGATGAAACTTATAGCTGCAATCGGAAAGCTATAGATTTCGCTAGAGCCGTGCCACTAGTAGCTCCCTCTGAAAAATCATTTCTATTGGCAAGCTGTCTTTCAATCGAATGAAAAGTTCATTTTCGAGTATCACTTCACGTTTCCACTCCTCAACATCAATGTTTTGAACCGCATCGAATTGCTCAGCGGTAAAGTTCTCCAAGCCAACTAAGTCAAAATCCTTAGCATAAGGCACCCAGCCTAGGGGTGTCTCCATGGCTCCTGCGCGGCCGTGAGCGCGATCGATTATCCATTTGAGCACTCGCATATTCTCACCAAAGCCTGGCCACATGTAATTTCCATTTTTATCCTTGCGAAACCAATTCACACAAAAAATTTTCGGAGGAAACTTGATGTGCCGTCGCATCCGTAACCAGTGCTTAAAATAGTCCCCCATGTTGTATCCGCAGAAGGGAAGCATCGCCATTGGATCATGGCGAACTTGTCCCTGCCCTCCTACGGCTGCAGCCGTCATCTCTGATCCCATGGTGGCGCCGACAAAGACTCCGTGCACCCAGTTGAAAGCTTGAAATACCAGTGGGAGAGTGTTAGCCCGACGACCACCGAATATTATCGCGCTGATTGGAACACCTTCCGGATTATAAACTGCCGGGTCGAGGGAAGGATTGTTGACCATAGGCGCCGTAAAACGGCTATTTGGATGAGCGGCCTTTTCTTTACTCGCTGGCGTCCACCGTTCGCCTTTCCAGTCTAAACATTCTTCGGGCGGATCACCATCCATTCCCTCCCACCACACTGAGCCATCGGGGGTGAGAGCTACGTTAGTGAAAATCGTATTTTTTGATATGGTGATCATGGCGTTTGGATTTGTCTTGGAATTTGTTCCAGGGGCAACACCAAAGTAGCCCGTCTCGGGATTTATTGCCCAAAGACGACCATCTTTTCCTGGATACATCCAGGCTATATCGTCGCCTACAGTCCAGATCTTCCAGCCTTTGAATCGAGGGGGCGGGACAAGCATAGCAAAGTTTGTTTTCCCGCAAGCACTCGGGAAAGCAGCGGCCACGTAAGTCCGCTCTCCCTCTGGGGATTCAACACCGAGGATTAGCATGTGT
The DNA here is from genome assembly GCA_025056655.1 of Candidatus Methylacidiphilales bacterium. NCBI lineage: Bacteria > Pseudomonadati > Verrucomicrobiota > Methylacidiphilae > Methylacidiphilales > Methylacidiphilales bacterium. The sequence goes on along the minus strand of JANWVL010000064.1, from coordinate 8,543 downwards.
TCAGCAAGCCATCCTTCTTTGCGTCCAAGGTAGGATGCGATACGAAGGGCCAGGCATTTCTTGCCTAGAAGGACGTTGCCACCGTATCCAGAGCCGACTGATATGATAGCATTATCCTGTGGAAAATGGGCAATAATTCGGCGTTCTGGGTTGACATCGAGGAGACAGTGCAAGCCTTTATTAAACGACTTTTGTTTTTCCAACTCTTCGATCGCGACCTGGCCTACGCGGGTCATGATCCGCATATTTATCACCACGTAGATCGAATCTGTGAGCTCGATTCCCACCTTGGCTAGAGGAGATCCCGGTGGCCCCATCAAATAGGGAATCACATACATCGTGCGTCCTCGCATGGCCCCCTTCGTCATTTCACGTAGCTTGTTATACATTTTTTCTGGATCAACCCAATTGTTCGTTGGGCCTGCATCGTCCTGTAAAGGAGTGCAAATATATGTGCAGTGCTCGACACGGGCTACATCATTGGGGTTGGAGCGATGATAGTAGCAACCTGGCCACTTTTCTTGGTTAAGACGGATCAGCACACCTTGTGCTACGGCTTGTTCGATAAGTGCTGCATATTCCTCGTCAGAGCCATTGACCCAATAAACAAAATCAGGTTCACAATGGTCGATGGTTTGCTGTATCCACTCTAAGGCTTGAGGGAGGCGGATGTTGGGTTCATTGAGGTTCGTTTTCATAACTGTTTTCTAAATTAAATCACCCGATGAAGGATTATCCAAAGCGTCCTGAAATGTAGTCCTCAGTTTGTTTTTGGGTTGGATTTGTAAATATCTTTTCAGTAGGTCCATGCTCGACCAGGCGTCCCATTAAGAAGAAAGCTGTCTGGTCGGAACATCGTCCAGCCTGTTGCATATTGTGAGTAACGATGACGATGGTATATTCCTTTTTCAATTCACGGATTAATTCTTCAATTTTCATCGTTGCAATCGGATCCAACGCCGAGCACGGCTCATCCATGAGAATCACTTCAGGTTTAACTGCAATAGCTCTTGCGATACAAAGCCTTTGCTGTTGCCCTCCAGATAGCCCCAAAGCCGATTCGTGTAAGCGATCTTTCACCTCATCCCAAAGGGCGGCGCCCCGAAGGCTTTTTTCAACTACCTCATCAAGCTTCGCGCGAGATTTTTCGCCTTGTAAACGAAGCCCATAGACCACGTTCTCGTATATGCTCTTGGGGAACGGATTCGATTTTTGAAACACCATACCGATCTGTTTTCTCAGTGCGATAACATCTACGTCTGGCTTGGTTATGTCTCGACCGTGAAACCAAATCCCCCCTTGCGTCACTCGAGCGCCGTCGATCAGATCATTCATTCGGTTGATGCAACGCAACAACGTAGACTTCCCACATCCGGAGGGGCCGATCAGTGCAGTGATTTCTCTCGGCCTTATTTCAAGGTTAATGTCATGCAGCACAGTTTGCGACCCGTATGCAAAACTTAAGTTCTTAATCTCTATCATAATCCGACATCGTCTTTCATCACCACCTCACCCTCTTTCGAGTGCGTGAACGCAACACAGTTGCTACAGTCATCACCACACCAATCAACATCAGAAACACAAAAGCGGACGCATATTGAGTGCGAAGAGTATATTCGTTTGGCGGAATACGCATGCTCACCGTGTAAATATGATAAGGAAGCGTCATCACTCCTTGAAAAAAAAAGTCACTCCATCTATCAACCTCCCATGGCAGACGATCCTGAATCACAAAAGCTGCAGTGAACATAATGGGAGCCGTCTCACCAGCCACCCGCGCAAGGGAGAGAATCGATGACGTTAAAATTCCGGGCCAGGCGTAGGGCAATACATTTGTCCATATCGTTTGCCATCGTGTAGCTCCTAGAGCTAAAGCCCCTTCACGAAAACCTTTGGGAATAGCCCTAAGCGACTCTTCCACCGATGTGATCACAATAGGTAACACCATAAGCGCTAAAGTAAACCATCCAGATAGAAGCGAGATCCCCCATCCCTCAAAGTTCAGCCACAATCCCCATGGAAGCGGTAAATGAAGGCGTTCAAGATTAGGTTCGGATTCAATAACTGGCATAAATGTTACGAAAAGTCCGTAGCCAAATAGTCCGAATACTATCGACGGCACCCCGGCTAAATTCACGATCGCCAGACGCACACCACGTATAAAACGCCCTTCTCGACCATATTCACTGAGATAGATCGCACTAAATATGCCTATAGCCATGGCAAGAACCATTGCACCGATGGACAAAAGAACGGTGCCAACAATGTTCGGCATGATCCCACCAGCGCTATATACATAAGGGATACTTGGCCATTCCTCGCCCAGCCCCTTTTCTGCTAGAAATGCACGAAAATCCCTCTCTCCCATCGAGCGCCTCTTGCCCTCAAACTCGAAAACATGCAGCGTCTCAGGTGGCTGAGTAAAAAAATCAACATTGACCCATGGAAATTCCTTCTGAAAAACAGTCTTGCTCCCTTCCCAAGTGATTTTCCCAATTATAAAACAAGCAAATAGCAGCACCGCATACGTGCTAACCCGCAACACAAAAACAAGCGCCACTTCAGACCAATCTCTTCGATCGTATGGGGAAGAATACTCAGCCATAAGCAAGTTGCGTCCTAGTATCGAGATTTTATTCGCGCTTTTGATACGATCTAAGCAACCGTTGCACTGAAAAATTAATTAGCAATGCGATAATAAATAGCGTCAGTCCGATCACAAACAACGCCCGATAATGTAAACTGCCGCGCACAACTTCCGGCATCTCTTGAGCGATCAGACCTGTCATCGTATGCACAGGCTGAGTTAATACGCCCAAGCCACTTCCAAAATCCGGCAGCATCAGTCGATTGCCTGCACAAAGCAATACCACCATCGTCTCTCCTATCACTCGCCCAAGTCCCAAAAGAATAGCCGCTATGATGCCCGACGATGCAGCTGGGATAATGATCGTCCACACTGCTTGCATTTTAGTCGCTCCCAGTGCAAAAGCTCCCTCCTTGTAGCTTCCTGGGACGTTTTGTAGTGCATCCTCAGCAAGACTAAAGATTGTCGGCACAGCCATAAAGGCTAACAGACACCCCGCCGTCAACGCATTTAGGCGTTCATTAAATGGAAATCCAGGAAGCCAACTTAAAAGTGGACTTTGAGAAATCTCTCGCAAAGTCTCTCCAAGGACGACGATGCCAAAAAACCCTAAAACCACTGACGGTATCGCAGCTATGAACTCTAACGATGGCTTGATAAAATCCCGCTCGAGTGCACTAGCAAACTGATTCACATAAATCGCTGAGCCCACCCCAATGGGCACCGCAATTGTCAACGCAATGATACAGACTAAAGCAGATCCCCCCAACACAGGCAAAAGCCCATACCAATCCATCCAAAAGCTTTGAGTAATCCAGTATTGGCCTAGCAGAAATGCCGACAAAGCCTGCAAATGTCCAACGGGCTCTTTCAATTCTTTCCGCGCGCTTTCTGAATCTATATTGGCACAGCGTTCCTCAATTGCTCTAAGCTTGGAAACCATCGATCGAAGTTTGGTCGTATCACTTGCTTGTAACCGCTGTTGCATCAACCACGTCTCGGTCACCGTACGCAAAGAAGCCATGCGACTGCGAAAATGTTGTAAGTCTTGCATAAAATTCAAACACAATTGTCGCAACTTTTGCTCCTCGCTCACCCAATCCACTGGCTCTATCTTAATTAGCTCTGCTTCATTCTTTCTCCCCATCTGAACCAACCTCCTCTTTCTTCGCTCGGCTTCCTCGGCTACTTTCGCGCGTTGGCGAACCTTCATAACATGTTGAATCATTGGATCTGCCGCCAACCGTGTAGCGTAAATGTGATCCCACCACTCGTGCCAAAGATTGTTGACTTCTTCAATGGAGCGTTCAGGCCTAAACGAGCCTTTTTGTTTTTGATACCAATCATTCCATTCGTTCAAGAGCTCCTGACTCTCCCTTAACGGCACTAGTAAGAAATCTACCAGCTCTCCTCCAGATTCACGATACAGCTCAAGATGACGTCGATGCTCAGGGAAAAAATCAACCCCCTCCCGCCATAAAAATACAATAATCAACGCGACCACAATGATTGCCACTGTCGCGTTGCCTCGAAAGAAATAATAAACTATTGCATCCCAACTTAACCTGGCCGCTATCCTCTCAGAAAGTTTTCTCTGCCCATAGAAACTCATAGCTAGCGTGAAGTTCTAGCTGGCACAAACCCAGCAATCTCTACGATTCGTTGCCCTGTTGGGCTTAAGACAAATTCAACAAATCGACGCACCGTTCCTTTGGGTTCTCCATTCGTGTAGAAATAAGTCGCACGGGCGTAAGGCCAGCGTCCCTTTTGTATGTCCTCCAACGTAGGCTCTATCCGAATACCATCCCCCCTTACCACTGATATCGTGCGCACACCAGGCAAATTAACATAAGCCATTCCGACATAGCCGATGCCATGCGGATTCCGAGCTACTTCGGCAGCAATCTGTTCATTCCCCGCAAGCTTCTGCGAATGTAAAGCATAATCCCTTTTCCGCATCGCCAACTCTTTCCAATCCTGGTAAGTGCCTGAACTGGTATTGCGTGTATAGACAGAAATGCGCCCTCTCCGTCCGCCAATCAAACTCCAATCCTTTATATCTCCAGTAAATATCCCCTCCACATCTCGCACCCGCAAAGCCGTGATAGGGTTGTCTACGTTCACAATCACACACATCGCATCATAAGCGACAACTATTGGATAAAACGTCACTCCTTTCCCCATCGCTACACTCTCCTCTTGAGCCTTTACAGTTCGACTCGACATCGCAATATTACATGTCCCATCTATTAAAGCTGCTATTCCGCTAGTCGATCCTTCCGCTGCAATCTCAAAATGGATCTCTGGATGTTGACGCTTAAATGCCTCAGCTAACATCGGCACCATCTTGGCACCCAAGGTGTCCGACCCTTTGATCACAAGACCTTCTCGCCCAAGCATGATCCCCAATTGCAGGCACCCCAGATAATAAAAGACAACTCCCACTAAACGTATAGCCACAACTAAAGATTTAGCTCTTTCCCAAAGTATGTCTACCCGTGAAAGGTAAACAAATTGTAAAATAACTTACTGCAAGTTAAGAATTCTAATTTTCCGAACTTCGACTCTCTGCGTAGGCTGACTTCGCTCCCCACTTGGGGAGATATTAACAGGAACCGCTGCGATTTTATCCAGCACTTCATCACCTTCAATCAAACGCCCGAAAGCTGTGTATTGGCGATCTAGAAATGGGGCATCTCCATGACAAATAAAAAATTGACTACCCGCAGAATTCGGATCGCTTGACCGGGCCATTGAGATGACGCCACGGACGTGGGGTCGATCATTAAACTCAGCAGGAATCGTATAGCCCGGCCCTCCCGTCCCATATCGGGCGAAATTAGCAGGATCTTTGGTGAGGGGATCCCCACCTTGAATCATAAACCCTGAAATGATTCGATGAAAAGCAGTCCCATCGTAAAATCCTTCTTGGGAAAGTTTGATGAAATTTGAAACCGTCTTCGGAGCTACTTCCGGCCAAAGCTCTATCTTCATTACGCCAAAATCCGTTTCGATTTCCGCTACTATCTTCTTTCCATTCTCGGATGACCTTGAATTGGTCCCAAATGGAAAGTCTCTCAGAGGCTCTTTTTGGCTGAAGAAAAACATTATCACCAATAACACTGCCGCGGTGAGAATAATCAACGAGCTCTTTTTAAGCAGAAACCGCACCATTAGAAGCGCTATTTATTCAACTTGCAAGTGCGTCGTCAATATTCAACGACAAGCCCACTCCCGATCCGTGCGTCGCGTTCGGTCCCGCAACGCAGTGCGATGAGTATGATCGTATATAACCTCCAACGGCCGAGCGACCCTTACGCCTGCATGTTTCCTATTCCGCGCTAGATAATCACTCAATCTGGAGTCTATCACCGTGCGACGTTGACTGCGTGAGGCATGCATTAGGCGTAAAACTCCGTTGGAGTCTCGATACGCGATACCCACATGTGAAGTAAATGCCCCAGGACTGTTTGTCGTAATGCAGATCACATCTCCGTCTTGGAGTTTGGGTTCGATTTTTTTTCACGTGCACTTTGGGAATGTGATAAGTAGGTCGTGATGAGACCATCTTTTCTATCAAAGCTATGCCTGCGACCCAAGTGGATTATTTCTAAGATAACGGAAATTTCGCCATCCCACAGCCATGTATTGAATTCGCCGATAAAGCCGTTCCGCATGCCCCCAAGCACGTGTTTTGTCTACAACTAAACCTCGCCTTGCGTTATCATAAATCCAATCCTCCAGATGATGGAGTCGAGATAAGTAACTATCTGTGCAGCGTCCTCCTCGATACCGTTCGAGTTCAATCATAGCTAATAGGTCCTCTGGACGGTAATCCTTCTTTTTTGCCCGAAGCATTCTTGCAAAACCCAGCGAAATCTCAAAATACGTCCAGCAATCCATCCCATGCAAATTGACCGATGGGGATTCGATGTGATCATCGATCTCTAATGTGTAATTAACATATGGCTTATTTAGTAAAGCCTTTGCCACTGCAACCGTTCTTTGCCCCAAAGGTAATTCAGCCCAATTTTGAATTTCAGCACGCTCAAGCAATTCGAAAAATTCTTCCTCACCATTAAATGTTATTTGTAAAGGAAGTTTAGCATGGGATAAATTACAGCATGTGAGAAAAATATTAATTGCATAGGTAATATATTTCATATGTGAACTTATTTTATATTACGGTAAATTTTACTATATGACGCTTAATAATTATTTAAAGTAAAAAATTTAAAATCACGTCATTCAACCCCCAAAAATCATCCCATTCAAACGTAAAATTTGCCCATAGACTAGGTAATTTCACAACATCCCTAGGCCTAGTAAAATTCACAGAATCGTAACTTGTAAATTTTTAAGATCTAGAAATCCTTCTTGGGAGTTAGTTGGAACTATGTCCAGTAGGGTTTTCATTCGAATCACTCTCTTGTTGACTTTTCATCTCTTTTCCCACGCACGGAATAGCGTGATATTCATACACATAGACGGAGCAGGATTAGCTCAATGGCAAGCGTTGCGCTTTTGGCAGGTTGGTCCCGATGGGGATACAGAATGGGATAAACTTCCCCACATGGCCATCTACAGGGGCCATATCGCTGACTCCTTAACAGCATCATCAAATGCAGGAGCTGTCGCGCATGCCTACGGTGTCCGAGTTCACACCTCATCTTTTGGCATGGACTCAGGAGGTAAACCCATTTCGAACCTCCAAGGAAAAGCCGAAAGTGTGATGCAAGAGGCCAAGCGACGTGGAGTGCGCACGGCGCTGATCAATTCAGGTTGCATCACCGAGCCTGGCACGGCTCTTTTTGTAGCGACCGCACCGGAGCGCGAACAACATGAGCTGATCTCAGAAAAAGTCATACATTCAGGCACTGATATTATCCTATCGGGTGGAGAAGGATGGTTGATCCCCGAAGGCACAGAGGGGCGTCATGGCCCAGGGCGCCGTAAAGATGGGCGCAACTTGATCGAAGAAGCTCGAAAGGCTGGATATGTCGTTGTTCACGATCGTGAAGAACTACTCGCCGTGCCACGGCAGACAAAAAAACTCCTAGGAGTTTTCGCCCATGAGCATACCTTTCATGATCTCCCCCAATCAGCCAGACGTGTGGCCAATCTCTCGCCCTATAAGACAGACGCGCCATCGCTCAGCGAAATGCTCGCCAAAGCGCTAGAATGTTTGCACGGAGAGCAGTTTCTCATTGTGGCGGAGGAAGAAGGTTCAGACAACTTTGCCAACATAAACGACGCTACAGGCACATTGGAAGCCCTTCGGCGCGCTGATCAAGCCATCGGTGTAGCAAGAAAATTCGTTAAACAAAATAACAACACGCTTCTCCTTACTGCCGCTGATAGCGAAGCGGGAGGATGGGATGTAATTGGATTCCCTGACGAGCACACGGAAACAAAAATATGGGCTAAAATCGGCCGCGATCCCAATGGCGCGCCTCTCGGCTTAGATTCCGATGGGCGACCATTTCTATCCGCGCCAGATCGGCATGGAGTTCGACATCGTTTCGTGCTCGCCTGGGCTTCGCATACGGACACATCTGGCGGTTTACTTGTGCGAGGAGAGGGGAAGTATGCCGAGAAAATTAAAGGGCAGATGTGGAATACCGACGTTTACCGAGTTATACGCAGTAACCTCTTCAACGGCTTAAAATAAGGGTATCAAGGCGAATTAATGTTCGCCATAAAATTAATCCTGATAATAAAGCAGAACCTATGCCATTTTTCGTGCATGGCTTAATATGTTTGTTAATTTTTTATTTCAGAAGAAAATTTATCGCAAAATAAGATTTAATAGAAGTCATTCGCTATTTTAAAAAATGTTGTCTCTCATTTCCCCTGCTCAGAAAGCAACCTTACGGTAAAAATTGTCATAAAGTTTTGTTAATTTTTATTGACGGTTGTTGTTTCGTATGCAATATTTAGGTCAGAATGCAAAATT
>JANWVL010000063.1 GCA_025056655.1 Candidatus Methylacidiphilales bacterium | reverse complement strand
CGCATAGACTAGCGATTTTATCACTGCATCACATTTATTACTTAGATCAGCAAAAGCACAATCTATTTCACAATGAAAAAGCCCCTCAGGATCCGTGTAATTCAACGGACTATTATTCACATATCTATACCAATTCACATCTCTTGCCTCAAAGCCGATCGGATCCGGTTGCATAAAGCGGCCGTGAACGGTGCTATAAATGCGGTTGCGTGTGGTGTCAATAATGAAACTTGATGAGGGATTCAGCAGCAGGGATGCCACTGCTACTTTTTGTGCTCGATTTTCTGATACACTTTGCACGCAATCACTCTGCATGCTTTTGGCTTTTTGTAAAGCATTTTTCTATCTTTACAACAAATTTTCTTCTCCTCCTAAATTTTGAAGCTACTTCTGGAAATGCAATGATAATCGTAAATCTGAAAAGTCTTAGTTAATCTCCTAATTTATAATTGACATCTACTTACTACTAAGCACCATTTTATTTTTCCAATTGAACCTTTTCCGCCCTCAGACCCTCTTATTATTTAGTAGCGTAAAATCTTGTTTTTTTCTTTAATCTTAAAATCTTTATAATCATAATTGCAGATATTAAAATCACACTATAGAACATCCATGTAGAGCTTTCATCTATTCTAATCAATTCAAAAATTAATGTCATAGGTTCCATACGTGAAAAAGCTTCACCTAAAAGCAAGAAAACATTCGGAAGAATCATCAGTAAAAAGATATAATAATATCTAAATTTTACAGGCATTTTAATCAAACTAAAACCAATAGCTACCCATGCTCCAACAAAATTCGGATAGGGTGACGTAGCATACCATTTTGGATTAAATAAATCATATAGTGCAAACAGATATACATTAAATAAATTGATGAAACCAATATGAGAAAAATAAAGATGTTTTTTTCATATAGATTTTATTTATTCTCACAACATTCACCTATTTGTCCAGACGCTGCAAAGTTGCCCGTCACTTCTATTTCTATTGTGCAGGTCATAACTTTAATTGCAAATTTTTTATTTAATGGCTTATATGGATTAGGAATTGCTTTTAGTTTTTCATGCATACTGTTTCTAGTGCATTAAACGCTGCTATAACAATGTTATAAATTTTTAACTAGTTTATTCATTAACATTAAATAAGAATGAAAATTGATATAGATTAGAATCCATACTTTATAAAATTATATATAGATAGAACTACTATTATTGTTACATGTATAATGAATACATAAACAAAAGCATATATGATAAATTTTATAATTTTTTTATTATTCATACTTTCTCTATTTACAACAACACAATGTTTGTTTATACGGACCAGCTTTTGATGATCTTGTATAACTTTTAACCCCACCCCCTAGCGTTTGCCCTCCTATACCTACACCAGCTTGAATTGTTGCTGTTACAGTCACTTCAATTGTGTAAGAGTAGATTTTTTCTTTACCTTTTTTTCCGTCATTAGTTTTACATTCCTTACCTTCTGTTACAGAATAAGAGCTTGTTGCTACTGCCGAATATGAAAATCCGAACCCTAATACTACTGTGTAGGCATCTACATTTGCTTGTAAGACGTTTACCCCTTTATCACAATCTATATTCACTGTCACATTGACACCAAACATAGTAAAGATGTTTGCTGAGTCAATTTTATGAGTAACATGCTTCAAACCTAATGGGTCAATATAATTCACCACCCCATTCCCCACATATCTATACCAATTCACATCCTTAGCCTCAAACCCTATCGGATCCGGCTGCAGGAAGCGGCCGTGAACCGTGCTATAGATGCGGTTTCTATAATCATATAACCCCGCTCCAAGCCCACCCCACGTATTCACCAACATCTCTCGCCCTGTATACCCTACCCTCAGCCTTGTCGCACTGTAATACGGCTGACCGCTCGGCGTAAAATACCTCGCCCGCCCATACGCATCATACCGCACACTCAACACACCATCCCCATTCCCATCCGTCACCCGCACCACACTCCCTAACACATCCTCCTGCATATAATATGTCGCTACCCCTACCTGCTGCCCATTCCCATTATACTCATAAAACTGCGCCCTCAACATCTCATCCACTCGCCCCCCATGCACATACGACTCCACTAGTTGCATGTTGTTATTATACACCTCTGTCAAGTCCCACCCGTTGTAATACCGATACTGCCGCGAAGGCCCTATCCATGGCACACTCGCAGTCGGCCTCCAGTAATACCTCTCCACCACCCGCCGATTCAACCCATCATATCCCCATTCATACCTCACCGTCGCCTGCAACACCGACCAGTGATTCCGCGCCTCGATTAACCGATTCTTCGCATCGTAGCGGTAAAACCATCCGCTCCCATCCGCCGTCATATTCCCACGGCTATCATAGCTCACCGTCCCCCCTCCAGCTCCACTGATTGAGCTGTATCGGTTCGCCGTCCCAACTCCGTAGGTCGTATTCCCTGCCTGACTATCCGTCTGCACCAACCGATTCCCCACCGCATCGTAATCCCACGTCTGTATCCTCTGCGGATTCGCGTTGTCTAATGTGCTATATTTCACTTCCTTGATCTGCCCT
>JANWVL010000062.1 GCA_025056655.1 Candidatus Methylacidiphilales bacterium | reverse complement strand
TACGCGAATGGGGATCCGGTGAATTATATTGATCCGACTGGGAGAGCAGGTTATTTTATCGATGGGACGCACTATAGTGAACTTGGTCAAAATGGATCACATGATGGGTCAAACAATGTATATTTGCTTTCGCAGAATTATAATGGTCCAAGGGCATCACATTATTATCGCGGTGTGGGGAATGATCTTGATAACACAAATACCATAGCTGCGACTTTCATGGGTATTACTGGATATGGGGCTGGAGATATTGCAAGTAATGTTTATAATGATATAGTCAAAAACTATAACGTAGGAGATACATCAGTAATTATGGCAGCATGGAGCCGTGGAAATCTAGTAGCAGAAAAAGTAGATTCCATGATAACGCAATACGGGATTCCTGATTTGAGTGCGGGGACAAAGATTGAAGTTAGTTACGCAGGCTATCCTGGTGCCGTATCAACCATAAAAAGCGTTCCAAATGCATATTTAGTCGCTCCCTACAGCAATCAAAAAGTAATCACTCAAATGCACATGATCGATCCTGTGTATGCGATGGGACCAATTCCATTTGCTCATTATCTTGGTGGTTACGATGGAAATTTATCTTCAACTCAAAATGCTTTTACATACCTAGCTACTGATAATAACATATCGCTTTCTCTTGATGGACTGCTCGTGGGAACGCCTCTGAATTTTAGAACTTATGATTCAAACTCATCTATACAATACTTTTCAAGCAACCACGCCGATGTCGCAGGGGCAGGGTCTCTACATGCAGGGGCAAATGTTTATAATGCAATAATCAATAATGCTGAAAGCTCCTTCGGAGAGTCAATTTTCAATCAGGGATACGGATATAATGTGAACACGGGATTATTTAACAAAGTAAATACCAATAATTACAAATGACCAACTCTAGGCTAATGATTTGGATCAATCGGATCTTTACTTTTTTTATTGCCGTGTTCGTAGCTTTGGGCCTCTTATTGATTTCAGTAAGCATCTTTAATTTACCTATGAGTTTCTATCCCAAGGACGGCATTAATTTTTTTGCTTATATATTTTTGTTGTATTTTTTAACTTTGATTTCTGCGTTGCTGCTTTTTATTTTAGGCGTGGTAAGTTTTTTTCTACATTTTAAATGTTCTAAAATTAGTCAACTAAAAGCACTATTGCCACTACCATGTGGGACGATTGTATTTTTATTAATAATGGCAATGAAGTGATGTTGAAAAAGTGGATCATAGAAACGCAAGCAGCCCCGAATTATCCGTATGAGATTTACATTTACGATGCCCAAGGGCGCATCTATTACCGATGGGTGCGAGAAGCTGACGGGAAAGGGACGGACGAACGTTTCATCTACGATGCGCTGGGCAGACGCATCAAGACAGAGGGGTGGACGATCCAGAATTACGC
>JANWVL010000061.1 GCA_025056655.1 Candidatus Methylacidiphilales bacterium | reverse complement strand
CGCTTGGCCACTGTTATTTCTGAACTGCACTGGATCAATGGCTAGACCAAGATAACCTTCAACATTCTTTGGAGCTACGATTCGGGGCGGAGGAGGGCGATGGCTGAATTTCACCACGAAAGCATCCATACTGCCTTGTATTTCTCTCTGGTGAGCCGACTCTGATACGATATTTAATGGTAACCCACTTCGCGTGATTTCAGAATTGTATGCACCAGCCACAGCAATCTCCTCGTTTGTATTCACCGCAATACCTCGGATCGGACCATCAAAGTAGGTCAACCATTCTAATCGAGCATCCTCGCCGCGATATTTGCCAAGCACACTCAAGCCTGTGGTCGTCTGAAAAGTGTTGGGGGTCGGGTCCTCTGCTCCGGATGAAGCCACAGCGATGTAAATATTTTCGGCAGAGGTAATAGCCATCACCCCATGGCCTTCTACATTTTTGAACCCTAGGTAAGTGCCCCAGACACGTTTGAGATCACTCTGTTTGAGTTTCACCAGGCAAAGGTCTAATATATCCAAATCAGGCATTCCTCCACGTGCTTGAAAAGGACTTCCCGGCGTTGCAATTCCCGTTGAGGAATACGTATCTGAAAGTAGATAAACATAACCGCTCCGGGATAATTCTAGAGCAACCTGATTCATTACCCCCTCATTGCGTTCACCGCCGACGTAGGTCGCTGCGACAAGTTGTCCGGTTAAAGATTGAAACTTTGCTATAAACAAGTCCATCCCCCCTCCCAAAGTCTCCTGGTGCACTCCCCGTGTAGCAATATGGTTCTGTGAGGTGGTAATGCCTGCGATGAAAACATGGCCATCTTCTGCTACTTTCACGGAGTGGGCCACATCATACCCCTCTCCGCCAAAATACGTTGCCCACACCACTTGATGATTCAGAGGATGCAGCTTCACAAGGTATGCGTCATACCCTCCGCGAAACATAGTCTGATACACTCCGCTCGTCGCAATTCCCGACGCTGAATCTGTCCATCCTGTCACATAGATGCCATCTCTACCTAATGCAACTCCATAAGCCCCGTCACCATTCTGCCCCGCTCCACCAAAGTAAGTGCCAGCCACTCGTCGGCAATTTCGATCCATCTTTACTAAAAAGGCATCATATTTCCCACCTCCGAAGGTTACTTGAGCACTACCCGCTGTCGCTATCGCATCTGAAGGCCAATTTGAGGCAGTAGCTCCTACAATGTAAACATCCCCAAGTTCGTTAGACACCGCGTCCATGGCCAATTCTTCGTTATCTCCACCGTAATAGGTCGCGCATTGCCGCACGCCATCTGACCCCAGCCGCACCATAAACACATCTCTAAAATTCACATTCGTCATTTGAGTTTTGTGCGTTCCAGGCGTCGAAATACCAAAATTGGATTGAGTATTGCCCACCAGAACCACGCTCCCGTCTGCAGCTATGATTACACCATTGCGCTCTACAAAATCATAACCTGAGCCACCATACCATGTGCCCCACTGACGTGTCTGGCCGATGGTGTGGTCTATACCACAGAAAAAAGCCGCTCCCCAGAAGGCCCAAATTTGTAAACCCAAAATTACCCACGATAAAACCCTCCCTCTGCCGACGTAGCTAGGCTTTTGTCTCATGCCGACTATCCTGCAAGAACTGTGCCAAAGTCCCGAATAACTCGCCTTTCTACTTTCTAATTTTCTGAAACACAGCTCCCAATAACATCACAGCATAAAAAATTTGCCTTTATTTCTCTTCAAAGTTGAAAAAACTTATCTTACCCTACCGACGTGACTATAATCGGCTTTGATCCTTCTCTCCGCCATACCGGCTATGCGGTCGTAAAAATTGCGCATCCGACCCCTCCCACTGCTTTAGACTATGGCGTCCTTCGCGTTTGCTCCTCACTTCGTCCTTCTCAATGCCTTCAAAAGATATACAACCTGACACTCGAGCTTATCGAAAAATATCAACCCATGCATGCAGCTCTGGAAGGAATAATTTACCTACAAAATGCAGCCGTTGCTATCACCCTCGGTGCAGCACGAGGGGTCATACTTCTAGCTTTAGAATCAAAAGCCATACCGACATACGAATACGCTCCTCGCCGTATCAAACAAGCTGCAACTGGCCTAGGCAACTCTGGAAAAAACCAAGTCGCCAACATGATGCGTTCGCTCTTCCGTTTGGACCACACCCCCACTCACGACATTGCAGATGCACTGGCTATTGCTTGGACCCATTACCAAAGTATCCTCGCTCCGATGTCCCCAACTAAGGCATTGTAACTTCTTTCAGTTCCTTTTTCTTCTTCTAACTTAACTCAATCCATATCTCCAGGCCGATAATCTCATCCAATGATCACACAACTCCGTGGTATCCTCCTCCAATCCTTGCCTACACAAGTGACAATCGACGTGCAAGGTGTCGGATATGAAGTTTTTATCCCCCTTTCCACCTATGATCGTCTCCCATCGCCTCAACAGCCCTGCACCTTACTGACGCAACTCATCGTTCGCGAAGATGCCCATGTCCTCTACGGCTTCGCTACACACGAAGAGCGTGACCTCTTTCGCCTCCTCATTCAACACGTCACAGGAGTCGGCCCTCGTATGGCGATTCAGATCCTTAATCATCTCTCACCGGATGAATTTCGTGCGGCTATTCTTCAACACGACGTCACTCGCCTCAGCCAGATTAAAGGCATCGGAAAAAAAACAGCCGAACGCATCGTCCTAGATCTTCGTGATAAAATCAACCTTACTGCCTCTCCAGCCGCTTCACCAGCCAATCCGCAGGCTTCCTCACAACAAGCCGCCACAGATGCTGTGCTCGCCCTAGTCGCCTTGGGTTACAAACAACAAGAGGCGCAGACTGCCGTAAAGCAAGCACAACTGCACTGCCCGAATGCAAGCCCCGAAACGCTCTTGCGAGAAGCATTAAAGCTTATCTAGCAGCCCCCTGTTGTCTTCGACGAAAATCACTCCAAGCAAAAGGAAGGTAGTAAATAAAAAACTTCACCACAGCCAAAATCATCAGACTGCCGATATACCATGGCCAAGGACCAAGATAATCAATCAGCGAAGGATTCTGAGGCGGAGCGCACAGATAGCCGTAATTCGTCCCCAAAAGCACATTCACCACCGATACACAGACCGCATAAACCATAATCCATTTCCAAGCAGCCCAGACCGAACGCAAATAAACCCGTCGTCGTTCCCCCCACACTAAATATAAGACCCCAGCCACGATACCTGCATGCGAAATAAAAAACGAAAACCACCGCGCATGCGGAAACTCCACAGGCAAGTCTGGCGTCAGCACCCCTTGCAAAGT
The DNA here is from genome assembly GCA_025056655.1 of Candidatus Methylacidiphilales bacterium. Taxonomy (NCBI): domain Bacteria; kingdom Pseudomonadati; phylum Verrucomicrobiota; class Methylacidiphilae; order Methylacidiphilales; species Methylacidiphilales bacterium. Next base: position 16,471 of record JANWVL010000061.1, on the reverse strand, counting down.
GCCTGCCAATCCCCAAAAATAGGCCAAATCCATCCATATTTGATTGCGGCTCCACAAAGCTAAAATCACCCACAGCGTCGCCAGATCACAAACGTGTAAAGGCAAAATGTCGCGCCACCCGATGCCTTCCACATTTAGAGCAAGATAAAGCGCAAAAAATTTGTTACCCACTAGCATAACCGTAAAGCTCCATCGCACGCCGAGTAAAACACCTTGGCTCTTCCTTGCACCCCAAGCTGCCAATCCAGGGATGATCAGCATCAACGCAATGACAACACTATGCTCAAGATCAAAAGGCCAACTCATGGTGACTAAATTCAAACACCAACCTTCTCTCGAAGCGAAGTCACAAATTCGATAAAGTTTTTATCTTCGACGCACAAAGCTACAGCATAACCTCCTACAGCGTCACTTCTACGTCCCTTACAGCGTCACTTCTACTTCTACAACCTCAACTCTCACTCGAGCTCACTCAACTGACAGTAGCAACGATAACCTCTGCAACAGATGAGATAAAGCCATCGCCTCGATAAATCAAAGAAAAGCCTCAAGCCCAGAAATGTTGAAAAATTTTTGAAGGTGGACTTTTTCAATTATTTTAGCCAAGTTCCCTAAGTTCCCTCGAAAAATAAATCCATATCGAATGCTCTACCGTCCGAATATTACTCAAGCTAAAGCCCTTGTAATCGGATCAGGCTTTGGAGGACTAGCCGCCGCCATACGCCTACAAGCCAAAGGTTACGACACGACGATACTAGAAATGCGAGATCAGCCAGGAGGACGCGCCTACGTCTACCGCCAGGACGGTTTCACATTCGATGCAGGGCCGACGATTATCACCGCCCCATTTTTAATCGATGAACTGTTTGCGCTCGCAGGTAAAAAAACCGAAGACTATGTGCGTATTGTGCCCAACCACCCATTTTATCGCATTATTTTTGCTGATGGACGGCATTTCGATTACACAGGCGATGAGATCAAAATGATCGAAGAAGTAAAAAAATTTTCACCGACTGACGTCGAGGGTTACAAGCAATTTGTGGAAGAAACAGAGAGAATTTTTCGTCGAGCTTTTATCGATCTCGCCGATAAGCCCTTTTCACATCTCACAGATATGATCCGCGTCGCTCCAGATTTAATCAGGCTCCGTAGCTTTGAATCCGTCTACAAGCTCACCTCCCGCTACATTCGAGATCCACAGCTCCGCATAGTGTTCAGTTTTCATCCGTTGCTTGTTGGAGGCAACCCCTTCCAATCCTCTTCAATCTACTCGATGATCCATTATCTCGAAAGAAAGTGGGGCGTCCATTTCGCAATAGGAGGGACAGGTGCCCTCGTGCAGGCTCTTGTAAGGCTATTTAAGGAAATGGGCGGCAAAATCGAACTCAATACAAAGGTAAAAAAGGTTATACTTTCAGGTCGACGCGCCCAAGGAGTGCAGTCTGAAGACGGTCGCGAATGGAGAGCAGAGATCATCGTTTCGAATGCTGACGTCGCTAATACCTACCGCAAAATGATTCCCGCAGAAGCTCGAAAAAAGTGGACTGATCGACGCCTAGAAAACATGCGGTATTCGATGGGGCTTTTTTTAATCTATTTCGGAACACGGTGCACCTATCCTTATCTGGCTCATCATACCATCATCTTGTCTGAACGCTACAAAGGCCTCTTGGATGATATTTTTCATCACAAAATTCTTGCTAAAGACTTCTCACTTTATCTTCACGCGCCAACTCGCACAGATCCATCGCTCGCACCTGAAGGATGTGAATGTTTCTACGTGCTCTCCCCCGTGCCACATTTAGGAGGAAAGATTAATTGGGAGAGAGAGAAAGACCGTTACGCGGAATCTATATTAAAAACCATCGAAGAACGGGTGTGCCCTAGACTCCGAGAAAATATTATAACGCAGCGCATCTTCACCCCCGCCGATTTTGAGACCGAGCTCGATGCTTATCTTGGCTCTGCATTTCAGTTTGAGCCAATCTTAACCCAAAGTGCATGGTTTCGCCCCCACAATGAATCCGAGGATATCAAAGGCCTCTATTTTGTAGGGGCAGGCACACATCCAGGCGCCGGCTTGCCGGGAGTCTTGTCGAGCGCGAAAGTGCTTGATCGGTTAATTCCAATGCCTAAGGCTACCCCAAATTGAGTGTTTCCTCCATGCCGCAAGATAAGCTCCACGAAATTTTTCGACTTCAAGAGGAGTTGAATGCGCGGATCGGCGTAAAACTCACTGGATTAAGTGAAGAGGAAAAGATTCGCTGGATCTTAAACTATTCCCGAGCGATGACACAGGAGCTTGCCGAGCTGGTAGATAGCGTGCCGTGGAAGTGGTGGGCAAAGTATCAAAAGTTCGATGAACAAAATGCTCGCGTTGAAGTTATCGATCTCTTTCATTTTTTGATTTCGTTAGCTCAAGTGCTGGGGATGACGGCAGAGGATGTATTTCAAGCTTACGTTAAGAAAAATCAAATTAACCATCAACGCCAGGAAAGTGGCTATACGGCTAAGGACCCTTCAGACTCCCGACATATTTGATCCAAGAGCCTCATGCGCCCATCGCGATTTGAACGCGAAACCTTTGGCTCCGGAGGCCAACGCTCTATCCAATTGAGCTATGGGCGCCCCATTCCATGTTGTCCATTGGAATCCATATTTCAATCCCAGTTTTCAAAATGGATTGACCACATAAGCCAACACACCCATTCTGATTGCCCGTATGGTGGGCGATGCTTATGACGATTCCTTGGAATACTATTTCCGCCAGATTAATGAAATCCCCTTGCTCACCCCAAAAGAAGAAAAGCAACTCGCTAAGCGAATCAAAAAAGGCGATCAAGAAGCCCGCAACCGTATGATCCAAGCCAATCTACGGCTTGTGGTCAAAATTGCTCACGAATACAGTCGATATGGAATGCCGCTCGTAGATTTAGTCTCTGAAGGCAACCTTGGCCTGATGAAAGCAGTAGACCGGTTTGACCCAGACAAAGGCGGCAAGCTCAGCACTTACGCTGCTTGGTGGATCAGACAATCGATCAAACGCGCACTAGCTAACCAAGGCAAAACGATACGTCTGCCTGTGCATTTGGTTGATAAAATCGCAAGAATGCGTCGCGTAGCCATGCAACTCGCAGAAGAATTAGATCGCGAGCCGACAGATGAAGAGCTGGCGGAAGAGCTATTCACCACTCCCCAAAAGATCGCTAAGCTCCGTATGGCGACGATGCGGCCCTCTTCCCTTGATGCAGCACTAACTCAAGAAAGCGACAGTGCCACGCTAGGCGACATCTTAGCTGATGAATCGGTCAAAGATCCAAGCTACGACCTCGTAATGGATAATCTCAAAGATCGCCTGGCAGAGATCTTGCCGAAACTCGACCCGCGCGAACAAAAGATTCTCAAGCTTCGATTTGGCTTAGGGACCCAAGATGGCAAAGAGATGACGCTTGAGGAAATCGGTAAAAAATTCAACGTCACCCGTGAGCGAATCCGCCAGTTGCAAAAAATCGCGTTGGAAAAACTCAGGAAAATTCTAGAGGAGGAAAAAACAAAATAAATAGACCATGTATCCATACCGAAGCTCCCTGGACCGCCTCAAGAAAGAGATTCGAGACGTGCCCGATTTCCCAAAACCGGGTGTGTTGTTCAAAGACATCACTCCGATCCTCGTCGATGCGCAACTTTTTCGTTTAGCAGTCACAGTTTTTGTCGAGCGCTATCAACGCAAAACGATAGATAAAATTGCTGCCATCGATGCGCGCGGATTTGTCTTTGCAGGGGCTGTAGCTCATGTCTTAGGTGTCGGATTAATCCTCATTCGAAAAAAGGGAAAATTGCCATACAAGACGATTTCAGTCGATTACGACTTAGAGTATGGACACAACACCCTGGAAATGCATGTCGACTCGGTAAAAAAGGATGAAAAAGTCATCATCATCGACGATGTCTTAGCCACGGGAGGCACTGCCGGCGCCGCTGCCAATCTCGTCGAAAAAGCCGGCGGTAAAGTCGTCGAGTTGGCGTTCTTACTTGAGTTGACTTTTCTGAATGGCCGTGAGCGCCTAGGGGATCGACCTATCTACGCAGCAATAGAGTATCCCTAATTAAGCGCGGGGATGCGTGCTTTGATACACCGATTTCAGATGTGCTGGACTTACCCGTGTGTAAATCTGGGTCGTGGAAAGCTGTGCATGCCCCAGCAACGCTTGGACGCTTCTTAAATCTGCCCCTCGTTCGAGTAAATGGGTAGCAAATGAATGCCTCAGTTTATGCGGGGTAAGTCGAGGGTCGAGACCAGCAATTGTAAGATACTTTTTTAAAGACAACTGTATAGCTCGAGCTGTTAACCGCTCCCCAAGGTCAGAAAGCCAAATATGTTGGGAATCGCCATATGGAGACAGCTCCCTGTATCTCTTCAGCGCATGTAAAGCTGGCTTCGTTAAAATGCAAATTCGTTCTTTATTTCCTTTTCCCGTGACTCGCACGACGCCTTGAACGAAGTCTACCTCTGCCCACCTCATGTTAAGTAGCTCAGAAATTCGCATTCCTGAGCCATACAAGACTTCAAGGATCGCGTGATCTCTCCACGCTTGCCATTCTCGCCATATCCGACCGCGACGCTTGCCCCCATCCTGAGACAAGCGGTCTTGTTCCTCCTTTAGTCGCTTAAATGGCGCATCAAGCAGCGCATCAATCTGTGTTTGGGAAATAAAACGAGGCAATCGGCGTGGAAGTTTAGGCAGTGTAACTTTAAGCGCTGGATTATGTTTTAAGGATCCGCGCTGCACAGCCCAACGATAAAAACTTCTAATAGCCGCAAAACGTAAGCGCAAAGTGCTCGCATTCAGACGATGCTTAATTGTTAGTTGATGGAGATAATCGCGAAAATCGCGCTCGGTAAATTTTCCCCATTCTCCACATTGCCTATACCTGAGAAAATCGCTAATCGCCTGTTTGTAATTACGAATCGTCTTGTCTGAATAGCCGCTCGTCTGCAAATGTGCGAAAAAAGCTTCGTGACTATTCATTCTCAAAATTCAATCCAGCAACTTTAAGTGCTGAAGCAAGTCTATTGATAGATCCTTCATCGTGAAGCGCTGTAATGGATACACGCAAGCGCGCTTTTCCTTTAGGCACTGTAGGATAACGAATCGCAGGAACCCATATTTTCTGGTTTTTCAGCGATTCCATTGCTTCCAGCACTTTCTGTTCCTCTCCAAGAATCAACGGAAAAACAGGTGAAATCGGTGGCATTACGTTTTCCCCGAAAATATTTTTTTTAAAATCGTGAGCATTTTTCCAGAGCCGCGACAGCAAACTCAGGCACTCTTTGTCGTCCTGGATTATTTCAAGAACCTTATTCACAGCCACTCCTAAAGCAGGCCATGGAGCGGTCGAAAAAATAAAGCTTCTTGCTCGATTGATGAGGTAATTAACCAAATTTGATGAACCTGCGATATAGCCACCCATTAGTCCTAGAGCTTTTCCCAGTGTTCCCATTTGAACCTCTACCTCTGACTCAATTTTGTGTAGCTCAAGTAGCCCGCGATGCCGTGCTCCATAAATCCCTGTAGCATGAGCTTCATCCACGAGCAGCCATGCCCCCCACTGCTTTTTAAGTTCGACAATCTCTTTTAAGCGCGCCCAGTCGCCATCCATTGAAAATAACGACTCAGTGATGATCCAGATTTTAACCTTCGGATGGCGCTCCCGTATTCTTGACAGCAAGCTCTGTAGCATTTCCATATCATTGTGAGGAAACGTTCGCACAGAAGCTTCGCTCAGACGCGCACCGTCAATTAGACACGCATGTGCTTTTCGATCCAGTAGAATGAAATCTCCTCTCTCCACTAAAGCCGGAATTACACCCAACGCCATTGCATAACCTGACGAAAAAATTAACGCAGCCTCCGTCCCCTTAAATTCTGCTAACCGTTTCTCGGCCTCAGCCAGCACAGCAGCATGACCTGTAATAAGTCGCGACGAAGTTCCACCCAAGCTACGCCTGTGGTCGCGCAAATATTCCAGCACGGCCTCTTTCACCCTCGTATCTTGGGCTAAACCAAGGTAATCGTTCGACCCAAAATTCAGATACTGCACACTCTCGTGTTGCAAATAAGGCCCATTCAATGTCTCTATAATGTTAAGGCGCCTCAGAAGATTACGTTTCTCTATCGCCTCAAGCTGTTCTTCGAGGTAGCGAGTAAAATTCAAGTCCATGGATTAATCCTCGAGTCGAGTTGAAAAATCTGTCCCGATATATGCTGGCTCTCTGCTAACGCCGCAATCATCCGAGCCGATTCCTCTATCGTTGTAAATCGCCCCAGCACATGCTGTCGTCTGATTGCTTCCACAATTTCAGCTCGCAGATGCCGATTCATTTTCGTTTCAAGATAACCCGGCAAGACCACATTACAACGCACATTCCGCTGACCATATTCACGTGCAATCGCCTGCCCAAGCCCTATTAATCCAGCTTTTGCAGCTGCGTAGTTGCTTTGTCCAAAGCTACCGCTACGCGCGCTATTAGAACCAATAAGTAACACATGACCGCCTTCCTCCTGCCGCATCATTATCTTCAACGCCTCCCGCACACATAAGAAACCTCCCCTCAAATGAACGGCCATCACGGCATCCCAGTCTTCACAATTCAGATTCAAAAACGCATGGTCACGGATGAAACCTGCATTGTGAATAAATAAATCCAGCCGCTCGATTCTCCCAAAATACTTCCTCACCCCATCTTCATCCCTTACGTCGAGCTCATCTTTGCCCGGCGTATGAATCACCCCCCAGCCCTTTTCCTTCAACACATGTGCGATGGCCTGTGCTAAATCTCCTTTTCCACCGTTAATTAAAGCCACACGACTCATATCACGCTTATCTTCCCACCCATCATCACCCACGATACTGTCTCATTTTCCTCATAAATAAAACTCCAAGGCTCTAGCTCTTTGCGCAGTGGAAACGCAACAAGATCCGCATTCAATCCTGCACTTATACGTCCACAGCAATCCGCGAGTCGCAATCCCCTAGCAGGATATAACGTAACGCTCCTCCACAACTCTCGCTCGCTCCATTCAGGATTTTGCTGTTTCAAGTAAAACAGTTCACCTCGCAAATCAAGAGAGGACGTGCTGGCAAGACTGTCCGTTGCCACGCAGACGTTTATCTCCGATCGCCGATAGCTTTCCCAATCAAAATCTTGATGCCCGAAAAAACCATGACAACGCGGACAGTGCACCACCGTGGCGTCATATCTTTTTAACCACGCATAATCCTCACAACACAAATAGTTCCCATGCGCAATCAACATTCCTCCCGTCATCCCTCCTGATTGAACAAGCGAACTTACAGGCGTTTGCCCCACTGTCCACTGCCACCAAAAACGTCCGCTGAGCCACTCCGACATTTCCCCGTCACCCTCAGTCCACATCTTCCACTCCGCTTCAGACTCTGCGAGGTGCGTAGTGCAGATAACGTTATAGCGCGAAGCCCAATCAAGAGCCATACGATAAAGGTCTGGAGATGCCGTATAAGGTGCGTGGGGCGAAATAGCGATTGAGTGATGAAAGTTAACCACTCTCCTCATATACTCACTCATCCTTTCTTCCAAAAAGTCAGCCGCTATCGGTTGCAAAAAATCGATCCATTCTATCGCCCAAATGGTCCGAGGCGCAGCCTGAAATGCATCAGGAATCCATTCGGGGAAACTACAAATCGTCAACACCGTCGTGCAACCGCTCCGCAAACTTTCTTCTGCGCTATTAACCATCGCCTCCGATACCGCAGCCCTATCGGCCCTTCGCTTCACCTCGACCATCTGCTGCAGCCATTCGATAAAACTTCCTCCTCTCGGCCAATTTCCTCTTAAAAACCCATAATCCCAATGCGTGTGGGCATTCAACCAGCCCGGCGATAACACACAGTGATCCAACTCCACGACCTGATCATAATCCTTTCGATCCACTCCATCCGCACGTGCCCAGCCGCCAATTTTATCCCCCTCCACCCATACTGCGGCCGCTTCTACTATCACTCCATCTTCGACAACAGCCCACGGTGCCAGAATCAGCGTCTTCACACTGTCCGAACCATCAGTCACCCCTCATATCGGCCTTCAATGCCTGCAGCCTCTGTAAGGTCTGTCGCGCACCCCAAGCTCCCAAAGATACCAGCCCTGTTACAACCCCCAACATAGTCAACACACTCACACTGTAAGCCATGACCGCATGTTGAGATTTTTCTGCCTCTGAGTCGCCACTAACCAACGAGGTCTTACAACCAGCACATCCCCAGGCTATCGGTGCCGCCGCCAAATACAAGCCCGCTACACAACTGAGGACCCATCTCCTGAAAATCAGCATATATGTAATCTCCATCAAAAAAAGCCAAAAGCAAGCTCGTTTGGCCCTTTGAAAACCATGACTGGCATGGATTCTGCTACATCAACACCTGATGAAAAGTCGTTGGTGTCATGCATATCATTATCTATCTCACATCCTTTTCATCCTAGCCTTCCCAGCTTTTCTCAAAGCCCAAATATGGACAGGCGCTGGAGGAAATGGCAACTGGGGGTCCCTAGCAACTGGAGCACCAACACCGTGCCTTCCCCTGGAGCCAATGTAACTTTCTCCGGCACAATCCAAACCACAGTCGACCTTCAAGTCAACCGCATCGTCGGCACCCTCACTTTTGATTCCAGCGCTGATGCATTCACTCTCAATTCATACACCCTTATCCCCAGTGCCATCAACAACAACTCCTCTCAACCCCAGACTATAAACTCCACCATCGAGCTAACAGGCAACCGAACCTTCACAGCAGCCAGTGCCCCATTAATCTACAACACAATCCATCTCTCCGACTCCGCTGTCAATCGCACCCTCACAATGGCTGGAGCCTCCAATCATCTTGTTACCGGCTCGATCACAAATGGCCTCTCCACCGCTTCCAATCTCACCAAAACAGGCTCTGGCACCCTCACGCTTTCTGGAAATTCTCCCAACACTTACACTGGCTTGACGACTGTGGCCAGCGGCACATTGGAACTCAACAAAACTCCAGGCGTCAATGCCATCAACGGCAACCTTCTCGTCCAATCTTCAGGCACCTTATTGCTTAGCCAATCTGACCAAATCAACAACACCAGCAACCTCACGCTCGCCGGCGGCACATTCTCTACACAAGGTTTTTCCGAGACGCTAGGCGTTTTAACCCTCTCCGCTTCCTCCACCCTAGACTTAGGCTCAGGCAACAGCATCCTCCAATTTGCCAACAGCAGCTCTGCCTTTTGGAATAGCAGTGCACAACTCCAAATTCTAAATTGGAGCGGCTCAACCAACGGAGGAGGCACAGACCAAATTTACTTCGGCACCAACAGCTCAGGCCTCACTCCCACTAAGTTGGCTCAAATTGTTTTCGTCAATCCTCAAGGTCTCGCACCGGGGATCTAAGGAGCCACAATCCTTTCGAGCGGAGAAATCGTCCCGGTTCCAGAGCCCCGAGCAGCACTGGTAGCGATTATCATCCTTTTTATACTAATCATTAATCAAAGAAAATTCACTCGCCGCCACACTGCCTCTTGCTCATACTAGCCGGGTAATGACTACCCTCGCCGAGTTGCAATCGCTCTACGAATTACCGTTCTTCGAATTGGTCACCCGCTCACGTCAAGTCTTTCTTGAGCATTGGAAACAAGATGCCGTGCAACTCTGCTCCCTCCTAAGCATAAAGACCGGCGGATGCTCAGAAGACTGCGCCTACTGCTCCCAAAGTGCTCACTATCAGACTGGCATCACGCGTGAGGAGTTGATGAATCCTCAGGATGTCATCGAGCGAGCTAAAGCCGCAAAAGCAGCGGGAGCTACCCGCTTCTGCATGGGTGCTGCTTGGCGTGGCGTCTCAGAAAACGATAGCAAACTCCAACCGGTCCTTGAAATGGTCCGTGGCGTCGCTGCGCTTGGCATGGAAGTCTGTGTAACGCTCGGAAATCTCACCCCTCGATCCGCTCAGATGCTCAAAGAAGCAGGTGTTACCGCTTACAATCATAACCTCGACACCAGCCCCGACTTCTATCCGAAAATCGTCACCACACACACCTACCAAGATCGGCTCAATACGATACGTCACGCCTCAGCAGCAGGAATGGCCATTTGCTCAGGAGGCATCATCGGCATGGGAGAGACCATCATCGATCGTTTGAAAATGCTCGAAGTGCTCGCCAGCTTCGATCCCCCGCCAGAGAGCCTGCCGATAAATTGCCTGCAACCCATACCCGGCACCCCTCTGGCAGACCAGCCACCCGTAGACCCCTTTGAATTGATTCGCCTGATTGCCGTCGCACGGATCACTTTTCCTCGCACTCGCATCCGTCTCTCAGCCGGACGCACAAACCTCAGCCGCGAGACCCAAGCCTGGTGCTTCTTCGCAGGGGCCAACTCCATATTTTTCGGAGGTAAACTTTTGACCGCTAAAAACCCATCGGTCGAAAGTGATTACGCACTTTTCGAAACACTGGGCATTAAAACCTGCGACTCCAACATGTCTTCTCCAGCATCCGAGGCCTGTGCTACAAGCTGCAATCTCTCAGCTTAGCTCGCTCTTGGATCATCGACCTTCGGAGCTACTCTTGGCAATTCATCCGATTCCGGCACACCTTTGAATTGACGGCGCGTCAACCACAACATCCCTATCAAATCCACCGTCGCGCGAATCGCACGTTGCCAACCGATCACTTTGCTCACTCCTGCAACACGTGGCCTATGATTCACCTCAATTTCTCCGACCGTGTAGCCCATTGCTACTGCAAATGAAGGAATAAATCGGTGCATGCCATTCCAGCCAGGCAAGCGACGCGCCAGCTCTCGGCGCATGATTTTTAGCGAGCATCCCGTGTCGGTAGTGCGATCGCGGAGAAGAGTCGAGCGCACCGCATTCGCGATGATTGAGGAGTAGCGCCTCACCGCGTTGTCTTCGCGCCGCACGCGGATTCCCGTCACAAGATCGAGCTTATCAGTTTCAATTTTTTCGAAGAGGCGGGGGATATCCGCAGGATCGTTCTGCAAGTCTGCATCCATCAAAATAACATATTTGCCGGAAGCTTCTTGGATGCCATAGTAGATTGCTGCGCTTTGCCCGGATCGCTCAGTAAGACGAAGCCAACGAATGGAAAAATGCGGACTCGCACTAGGCTTTTCTGGCTCGTCCGTGCTAGCGTCATCCACAAGAATGATCTCAGCAGGAGCTTTCATCGAGAGCAGCACGTCGTCGATCTCTTGAATCAGTCGCGGCAGATTTTCTGACTCGTTGTAAAACGGCACCACAATTGAAAATGTGGCATTGGAAAAGTAAGCCTCTGTCGTAGATTCCATAGTGAGATCAAGACTTCTTCAATCAAGAAATCGAGAACGTTGATGCGGCGGTGGAGCTGGGCAGATGTCGTAGCGTCCAAATAGACGGTAACGATGTCTCGCAAACAAATCGTATCCTCGATCGCGAAGCCTTCGGGGCAAGTAACGCAAAAGAGCCAGAAAGCGATAGGGGTAGTCTAGAAGGCTAAATGCAAAAAGCACAGCTTCACTCTTGATGTAAAGGTTGTCACGTGATGAGCGTTGGTCGTGGATAACAATCGAGTTTACATCCATGAGCTCCGGATGGGCTTGAAGAAGTTTCTGAAAAAGGGCCCCTTGTTGCGTCGCGAAATAAAATTGTCCTCTCGTATCCCACCGAATGAGCCGGCGCACCCAGGCATTGCAGAAGGCGCAAAGACCATCGTAATAGATTATAATTGAGCCTAGGGCCATGGAAGCAAGAGATGTCAATTAATTTGGCGAAGAAGCAGTCGGCACAAGAGATTGCACTGGCGATGGAGGAGTAGGCGATACGGAAGCCGTAGGCGAGTTGGGCTCTGGCGGCAAGTCGCGAAGTAGAGATTGAGCTTCAAACGCAGCAACGCTTTGAGAATAGAGTTGCTGCGTCTCACGGAGAAGTCTTCGTGCTTCAGAGAAATTCTTTTTCTCGATGGCTATCCTAGCCGCTTGGATAAGGGCAAGCGGAGCGTAGGCGGCGGCTTGTTGATTGTAGCCGATAGAGACAAATGCACCTTGCGCTTCATCTGTTCGCCCTAAGTAGAGAAGCGAAACGGCGCGACCATATTCAGCCGTGGGAAGCAAGGAATGCTTAGGGAAACGTCCAATAAAACTTTCAAAGGCCTCGAGGCTCTTATTGTATTCGTTTTTTTCAAAATATTCGCGTGCAAGCTGAAGCCAGAGTAGCGCAGCCGTAGGCGTAGCTTCAGAACGGCTCAAGAGCTCATGCCGTTGCTCAGTCGTGGCAGTGCTGCGGTAGAGTGATTGCAGACGTGCTTCAGCGGCTGCTTTTTGTCCGACGTTGAAAATGTAGACCATGATCACCAAAGCAACTGCAATGACTACTCCAAGAACGATGCGAAGTTGATCCCATGAAATGGGTAGTGGCTCTTCTAATTTACGTTCATCAATCATGCGGCCGATTCAAGCGGATGCATGCCTCGCGTTAAAGCTAAAACCGCAGAAAGTCGTAGAGATTTTTTGTTGTTTTACTGAGGCGCCGCTGCTAAGGCTAGCGATTTCAATCAGAGAAACCATGTATGAACACGGGCAAAATCGTCCAAGTCATCGGTCCTGTAGTAGATGTTGAGTTTTCTCAAGATAATCTCCCTGCAATCTACAACGCGCTAAGGGTCGAATTCTCGATCAATAACGTTCCCCAAAAACTCACTCTCGAAGTCCAACAACACCTCGGCGATGGCTGGGTGCGCTCTATCGCGATGTCTTCCACAGAAGGCCTCAAGCGAGGTATGACTGTCATCGATACTGGCGCTCCCATCAGCGTCCCTGTCGGGGAAGCTGTCCTCGGCCGTGTCTTCAACGTCCTAGGCGAGCCCATCGATGAGCGTGGACCCGTGAATGCCACAAAATATTATCCTATCCACCGTAAAGCACCCACACTCATAGAACAATCCACCAAGGCACAAGTCCTTGAAACGGGCATCAAAGTCATCGATCTCATCTGCCCCTTCGTCAAAGGCGGTAAAGTCGGTGCCTTCGGCGGCGCAGGCGTAGGAAAAACAGTCGTCATCATGGAACTCATCAACAACATCGCCAAAAGCCACGGCGGTTACTCCGTCTTTGCCGGCGTCGGCGAGCGCACCCGCGAAGGCAACGACCTCTACAACGAAATGGCTGAAGCTGGTGTAATCAATCTTAAAGACCTTTCCAAATCCAAAGTCGCCCTCGTCTATGGCCAGATGAATGAGCCGCCTGGTGCCCGCCTCCGCGTCGCATTGAGTGGGCTTGCGATGGCGGAATATTTCCGCGACGAAAAAAATCAAGACGTGCTTCTCTTCATCGATAACATCTTCCGCTTCTCCCAAGCAGGTGCCGAAGTCTCCGCACTCCTCGGCCGCACCCCAAGTGCTGTCGGCTACCAACCCACGCTAGCAGCAGAAATGGGCGACCTCCAAGAACGCATCACCTCCACCAAAAACGGCTCCATCACCTCATTCCAAGCAGTCTATGTGCCTGCAGATGATCTCACCGATCCCGCTCCAGCCAACACCTTTGCACACCTCGATTCCACCATCGTCCTCGAACGTTCCATCGCCGAGCTCGGCATCTACCCAGCCGTTGATCCGCTTGCTTCCACCTCGAAAGCACTCGCCCCGGAAATCGTTGGTGAAGAACACTACCAGGTCGCTCGCGGCGTCCAAAAAGTCCTTCAACGTTACAAAGACCTCCAAGACATCATCGCCATCCTCGGTATGGATGAACTCTCGCCCGAAGACAAACTCACCGTCTATCGCGCCCGCAAAATTCAACGTTTCCTCAGCCAACCATTCCACGTCGCCGAAGTCTTCACAGGCACACCTGGCGTCTACGTCCCGATCAAAGAAACCATACGCGGCTTCAAAGAAATCCTCGAAGGTAAACACGACGACATCCCCGAAGCCAACTTCTACATGAAAGGCTCCATCGACTCCGTCCGAACATAGCCTCCCCAGACTGCAAGCAGCTATATCGCCCATTTATTGGGAATAATAATCTGCCAATCCGCCTACCAACGGGCACGCCCAAGAAGCGTCCAACATCGCAGAAAAATAATAACTCTTCAACATGCCTGAAATAATGGAATCGTGCTTAGCACTCTCCATATATGTCATGGAGAACCTGTCTGTCGGGGCTATCTCAATCAAAAAAGCGCCGCGGCGCTTCGCTTCCGGACGCAGTCCAAGGGTGTGGAATGCAGTGACAAGCGAGCTGCAGGCTAGCGTGACACCGCTTTCGATGAAATGCCGAAGCAAACTATGGAGTGCGCGAGCAAGCGCCAGCGCGACCCCGCTTTGGGGGAGTAAAAGCAGTGAGGCGCTTCGCTTGCTTTCGCGCTCCGAAGGAAAAATGTGGTTTGGGGAGGGCAGTTTGTGGTTGTCTTGATTTAGTGCAATCTTGATTTAGTGCAAGAGAGTGGGATGGAGAGTAACGAGCTTTTAGGCGGTCTTTTTTTTTGTTATCTGGACTCATTTTAAGACTTACAGGGGTAAGAGAAGTGGAAAATATTAACCTGATAAAAAGTTGGCATGGATTTTGCCGTGCTTTCATTATGGAAGCATGATCGAAAAAGGGCTTCATAGTTTAGTTCTGGCAAGGTTAAATTATTTCTCTAATGCCATTTATTCTTTTAGCTCTAACACTTGCAAGACAGGAAGAATCAACTCGGATAGAAATTTTTTGCCTAGGCATTTTTTTGCGCTGGTTGTGAGCCTTTGTTCAGTGTTGAAGCTTATGGAAAAGAATCCTTCCGAGTCAAATCTTGCAAGAAAATAAAATAATTTTTAATTTTTTTCAAAAAATTGTCTTGACAAAAACTATAAAATTTATTTTTTTTCTGTGTATGCTATGAGCACGATAGAAAATATCGCATTCAGCTTTTCGGATATTTTGGGGGAAAAATGGTTAAGAAGGGTGGGATTGGTTCTCACGGGGATTGTAGTTATAGAGTGCCTGGATCCCCCTGCCGATCTCCGCGCAGCAGCAAGTCTTTCGACTTTGGGGGACTTATTATGGCGGGAACGGCGCTGATCGAGGCAATTCCGTCGCTGTCGATCCTAACGACGGAAGCGTCTACTTAGCGGGATGGACAAATAGCACGTGGCCTGCGAATTCCATCGCCTCAGGCGGACATCAGAATACATTTGGTGGAGGAGTTGCGGATCTCTTTTTAGTGAAGTTCAACGCCAATGGGACGCGTCTTTGGGGGACTTACTATGGTGGGGCAGGTGGTGAGGATTATTTTGCTTCCGTCGTTGTCGATCCGAATGACGGGAGTGTCTATCTGGCTGGAAGGACGGGGAGCCTGAACGATATTGCTTCGGGTGGACATCAGAATGCATACGGTGGAGAGTATCATGATGCTTTTTTAGTGAAGTTCAATGCCTCGGGCACGCGACTTTGGGGAAGCTATTATGGAGGGGGAGGCAGCGACTATGGTATTTCCGTTGCCGTAGATTCGAATGATGGGAGTGTCTACTTATCAGGAGCTACGTCAAGCACTAATGGCATTGCCTCTGGTGGGTATCAAAATACACCGGCACAAGGTTATTTTGCCAAGTTTACCTCTTCGGGGACCCGCGTATGGGGATCTTATATTAACAGTGAGGCTTATGGCATCACGGTGGATCCGAACGACGGGAGCGTTTATGTCGCAGGATGGACAACGAGCACGAGTGGGATTGCTTCGGGTGGCCATCAGAATACATACGGTGGAAATTGGGATGCCTCTTTAGTGAAGTTTAATGCGTCGGGAACACGCCTTTGGGGGACTTATTATGGGGGTGTGGGCGGCGAGGGGCTTTCGGATTGGATTGATACTTTTATCCCAGTAGTAGATCCGAATGATGGGAGCGTGTATCTAGCCGGAGATACGACTACTACTTGGCCTGTTGATGCTATCGCCTCAGGCGGGCATCAGAATACTTATGGAGGAGGGTCATGGGATGCCTTTTTAGTGAAGTTTAATGCCTCGGGCACGCGCCAATGGGGGACTTATTATGGCGGGGGGCACATTGATGAAGGTAATTCTGTCGCTGTGGATCCGAACGACGGAAGCGTCTATCTGGCGGGATCGACGAGTAGCTGGTCGCCGGGTGCTTCTATCGCCTCAGGTGGGTATCAGAATGCTCACGGTGGGGGATCCGATGCCTATTTAGTGAAGTTTAATGCTTCGGGCACGCGCGTTTGGGGGACTTATTACGGGACAAGCGGTTGGGATATGGGCTTTTCGGTCGCCGTCGATCCGAACGACGGGAGCATCTACCTTGCGGGAGAAACGTCGAGCACCTCTGGCATCGCCTCAGGCGGGCATCAGAATACTTACGGGGGGATTTATGATGCCTTTTTAGTGAAGTTTAGCGAGCTTTTTGCTGATTTATCCA